>JASFFJ010000256.1:0-9579 GCA_050124355.1 Desulfobacterales bacterium
ATGTTTGCGTTTCGCTTCACAGTCGGTCCTACCCCCTGCTCTGTGGGTCGAGAATGTCGCGCAGGCCATCACCCAGCAAATTGAAACCCAACACCGTGGTAAAGATGGCCAGACCGGGAAAGGTGGCATACCACCACCAGTCGGGGAGAAAATTCCTTCCCTCGCTGATCATCGCACCCCACTCCGGTATGGGGGGTTGCGCACCGACCCCGATAAAGCCCAGGCCGGCTGCTGCCAGTATGGCCATGCCCATGTCCATGGATGCCTTTACCAGGATAACGGACGAACAGTTCGGCAGGATGTGATGGAAGATAATCCTGGCTTTGCCGGCGCCGATCGAGCGGGCCGCCTCCACGAATGACTCCTCTTTTACCGAAAGTGTACGCCCCTGGACCAGCCGCACGTAGCCCGGCCACCACACGATGGACAGCGCGATCATGGAGTTCGTCATCCCCGGCCCCATGGCGCCGATGATGGCCAAAGCAAAGATTCTACCCGGTATGGAAAGGAACATGTCGGTGACCCGCATGATCACCTCTCCGATCCAGCCGCCGAGATAGCCGGCGGTGATACCGAGCGGCACGCCGATGCCCATAGCGATCAGAATGATAATCAAACCGATTTTAAGCGAAATCCAGGTGCCCAAAATCACGCGGGTATAAATATCCCGTCCCAGTTCGTCGGTGCCGAACCAGAACGTGCCGTTCGGCTTTAACAGCTTCTGGGTCATATGAACGGTGCCGGTGGCGTCTTCGGGAAACGGCACCAGAAGAGGGCCGATCAAGGCCACGATGAAAAACGTTCCGACAATGGCGAGGCCCAGAATGGACAGCGGGCTTTTGCTGAACAGATGAATCGAAAGACGCAGATCCCGTAGAGTGGACTCATGCTTTTCTTTCCAGCGGGCCCATGCACCGGTGGTATTGGTAATGTTCTCCGTTCCGGGGGCGCCGTTGGTATCTGCCTTTCCTATATTCGGTGTCGGGCTAGTCATAACGCACCCGCGGATCGAGCCATCCGTAAAGCAGATCGATAATTAGATTGGCCATCATGAAGCTGAACCCGATCACGAGGGTTGCTCCCATGATCGGCTGGAAGTCCGAGAAGATGGCCGACTGGACCGCGTACTGACCGATGCCCGGCCAGTCGAAAACGGTTTCGACCAGAATGGTGCCGCCCAGCATCCAGCCGAAGCGCAGACCGATCATGGTGGTGGTCGGTATCATGGCATTTTTTAGGGCATACTGGGTGACGATCCGGAACCGGGAAATACCATGGGCCCGGGCGCTGGTGATAAAATCCCGGCCCATCACCTCCAACATATCCGCCCGGTTGACCCGGATGATACTGGCCAGGGCCGGAAACGATAGAACCACGGCCGGAAGGAAGATATGTTGCAGCGCTTCCAAAAATATCGACCATTTCCCCGCAATCAGGCTGTCGATGAGATAAAGATGGGTGATGGCCGGCGGTGCCTGGGTGAGCATGCCCAGCCGGCCGCCTACTGGAAACAAATCGAATTTCAGGGCAAATACCAGCTGGAGCATCAAACCCAGCCAGAACATGGGCACGGCCAGGCCGGATACGGAAAAGACCCGGGCCAGATGATCCAGGGGGCCGTCCCGGTAGACCGCACAGATCACCCCCAGCGGAATCCCCAGGACAACAGCCAAAAGCAAGGAAAAGATGGTCAGCTCAAAAGTGGCCGGAAAAAGACGGACCAAATCGGCGACAACATCGTGCTGGGTCCGGATGGAGCGCCCCAGATTGCCGGTCACCAGCCCCTTGATGTAATCCACATATTGTAAAAAAAGGTTTTTATTTAAGCCGAATTCCTCCCGCAGGACCTGGACCATCTCTTCGGTGGCGTCGGGTCCGGCCGCGACGCGGGCCGGATCTCCGGGAGCCACCCGGGCCACCATAAAGGTGATGGTAATCAGGCCGAAGAGGGTGACAATGATCAACAGGAGTCGTTTGATGATGTACTGTTTCATCGATCCGCGTGTCCATTCTCATCCGGGCCGAAGCGCCCGCTAAGAAATCGCCGGCGGTATTCGACCGTATTTGCGGCCGATCCCCCGCCGGCTGTCCGCATTGTTATTTATTCTTCAATGTAAAGCGGATAGACATCCACTTCGTTGGTAAACCGCAAAGGACAGAATTGGAAGCCTTTGACATAGCTTCGAAAGGCCCACTGACGGTTCATCTGCATGCCGAAAAGCTCGGGCGCGTCTTCCATGATCATGGGCTGGATCTGTTTGTAGTATTTCATCCGTTCGTCCCAATCGCTGATCGACCGTGCTTTCTCGATAAGGTCCCACACCTCGGGGTTTTCATAAAAGGAGGTGCCGTAGTATTTGCCCCAGGAATTTTTGTGATACTGATAAGCCACCGCATCCGGATCGTCGAATTTGGGGGTGGTGAAAATGGCGATCAATTCCGGAGAGGTTTCCACCTTTGATCCCCGGGCGGTCATGTTCGGCCAGGTCAATGGAACCATTTTGACCTTGATGCCAATTTTGGCCAGGTTGTCGATGAGGATCAGGCCGATATTTTTTTCCGAGTCGAGCCCCTGAACATAGACATATTCCAGTTCGATGCCCCCGTCCGGATACCCTGCTTTTTCCATATATTCTTTGGCCTTGGCAAGATCCTGGCGGTAGGCGTTCGTCGGCACGTGACCCTTGAGACCGACGGGAAAGGGACTGTCCTGCAAAATGGCCTTTCCGTTGAAGACCGCGATCATGGCGTCGTAGTCGAACGCATAATTGACCGCCTTGCGAATGTTGATGTCTTTGGTGTGACCTTTTTTGGTGTTCATCTTCAAACCGAAGGTGGTGATCCCGGGATCGTTGGTGACAACGGTGCCGGGCATTTTGGCAACCAGGTCCAGATCGTCAGGGCTCAGGCCGGCCACCATGTCCAGCTGACCCTTCTGGAGCCCGATTTTCAGGGAGTTGGTCTCCCGGATCAGTTTAAAGATAATGCTGTCCGGATGGTTTTCGTTCGGCCATCCGCGCCAGTAGTCCGGCACCGCCACCATTTCATAAAGAACGCCGTGTTCCCATCGTCCTTTTTTGAAGGGTCCCGATCCGGCCTCATTGTCTTTTAACCAGTCCTGTCCGTAGTCGCCGTCCTTTTCATGGGCCATGACCGTTTTGGGGTTCATGATGTACCACCACGGAAGCACCGACATAAAAGGGGCATACGGTTGGTTGAGGGTAAACTGGATCGTATGGTCGTCGATGACTTTAATGTCCGAAGTCGTCAGCAGGTCTGAAAGCATCCAGGAAATGCCTTTTTTAAGCTTCAGGGTTCGCTCAAACGACCACTTTACAGCTGCGGCCGTAACCGGATCACCGTTGTGGAATTTGGCATTTTTCACCAGGTGGAAGGTCCAGACCGTGGCGTCGGCGTTGACTTCGTGTTTTTCGGCCAGCCAGGGAACCAGCTTGGCCGGGTTGCCCTCGTATTTATAGAGGCCGTCGTAAAACGCCTGCTGAAGCATGCGCCGCGACCAGTCGGTTTTAAGACTGGGATCGATATTGGGCGCCGGCTGGCGGCCGCCGAAGACCATGATTTTTTTGTCGCCATCGACCTGGAGCGCCTGGCTTGTTGTCCCCAGCGAAAGGATTAAGCTTAAACAAACGGTAAGTACAAACATCCAACGCAGTGATTTCATTTTTCTCCTCCTTTTTTTGTCCTAGGTTGAACCGATTAGTTTAGGTATATGCGAGTACCCCAATTGAGTGAAAAACCATTTGTGAGCTACTCGTTTAGTAAGCTTGAAGCTGGAAGGCTGGAAAGCTTGGAAGCTCAAAAGTCCTATGCTCTCTCAGCATTCGAGCATTCGGGCTTTCTGGCTTCCCAGCCATTAACCTCAGAGGATCATCAGATTCTAACAACTAATAACCTGTAACACCTAATTTAGCTTTTTTCGCTCATTTAGGGTAGTAGTCTCATTAAATTACGGCTCCAGAAGTTCGGCAACGGTCCGGGACAATAGGGAGTTTGCCACAATCACCGGTTTTCCCGTAACCTGTCTGAATATCCGGCGGTGGGTTTGGTTGAAGCCGATGCAGTATAGAACAACCAGATCCGGGGCGTGTTGGTCCAACTGCTCGGCCGCCTTATTGAGGCCCTCGTCACCCGCGTATGGCGAGGCACTGACCGCCACCACATTCGATGTAATATGGCGCAGCTTTTGGCGCATCTCGGCCGCCTGTTCCGCCAGCGGCACCACCAGTCCCAGGGTGCCGGCATCACCGATGACAGCCTGGATGGCATGATCGACGATTGCCTGGGCGGTCAGCACCAGGACCCGGGATTCGAAACTGGGGAAATGCCCCGTACAGAGGAGCAGGATCAGATCCACGCCTTCTCTGTTCAATTCTTTGATTCGTTTCTGAACTAGAGGGATGACGCCTTGTTTCGAGATAACCACCTCTTCCCCACCGACCAGGCGAGTGCACAATACGGTTTGGCCTCCGGTGGGTGCCAGTGATTGGATACTGTCGTCAGAAAGACCGTCCAGAGCCCCTTTTTCCACCACGGCCACCCCCGGACCGATCATTGCCGTCATGGCCGGCACGATGTCGCTGCGGGGCGACTGCCCTACGGTGACCATACCCAGCCGCGAGGTCACGTTGCACCCCCGGTTCTCAAAAAGTCCATCGAGCCATAGAGTTTCTGCATGAGCGCAAACTGTTCTGGATCGTAAAATTTTACCTGCCCCGCGCCAAACCCTTTGGCCACTTCCACACAAAACCGGGTGGTGGCCTCCAGCCCATAAGGCATGTTGGCGCCGGTGGCACATCCGGGTACGGCCATGCGGGTCGTCGGGGCCACCCCGACCACCGGGCAATCGGTCCATACCGAGGGCTGCATAATGCTGTTGATGTGGTAGATGCCGTTTCCGTAAGGGGTGATATCCTGCATGGTCACCGGAAAGGTGGCCGGTACATCTCCGGTAACCCATTCCATAATGGTCAGTAGATCCTCACTCACCCGGAGGATGTACCCTTCCTTGACGGTGGGCGAGATAGCAAAGCCGTGGTGGTTGATCACCCGGTTTCCTTTGGTGGTGTCCACACTTAAAACAGCATCCATATCCGGCGACAACTCCGTCCGGATTTGTTGGGGCAGAGATACCGGAGAGCCCATAAAGGGCGTCGGTTCATGGGGTTGGGTGGGGGCGTGGGGGCAGATATGGGTGGCCAGAATGACATCGCCCGTGCATCGATCCCCCCGCTGAGCCATGCCGGCCAGCTTCAACGCGGCCGCCATGGCCACCAAGGCTCCGTCTGCGTCGGAGACAAGACCCGCAGCCAAGGGTCTGGCACCGATTCCCCCTAAAGTGCCGAGAATACCCAGACTGGGACTTTTGCCGCCGCCGGATTTGCCGTCTGTACCTGGAACGATGATCTGCACTACATCGGTCGAACCTTTTTCTCCCACAAGGTGTTCAATTTCAACCCGGGGAATATCAAAATGTTCAAACAGATCCAGGATGGTCTGACCCGATGCGGCAGGATCGTCCAGCAGGTCACATATTGTCATGATTTCTTTAAAAAGCATCGATTTCCCTCACTACTGTTTAAACGTTGTGTTCAGGTCGTTTTAATCTCTCACGAGTCTAATTCCCGGCCGCACGCGGCGAGCACAGTGAGTTGAATCCTGGTATCATGATACGCCGTGGCTTGCCGCGGAGAGATTTTATTTCGAGTTGTTCCGACCGTCCGATGTCTTAACACGCGTATTAATAAGGCACCGGATTAAAATGGATCGTTCCCGAGGATTGCTGTCGGTGGACTAGAATTGCGAGTACCACCAAATGGTTTTCCTGTCAACAGTAGGACAGTTCCAATCAGTGTAACATCAAAGTCAAAGTAAATTTTATGCCAGCTGTTTTAGAATGTTTAATAAGACAATTAAATTCCAAATCTCAAGCACCAAATTTCAATATTCAATGACCAAAATATTTACAACGATAGTATCGCATCGCTACGCAAAGCCGGCTCTGTGGGTTATGATACGGTTAGGCAAGGCTGTAGAAGGATAATTTGTTTGGTTCACCGAAGGCGGATTGGTCATTGGGATTTATTTGATATTTGTTATTTGGTGCTTAGGGTTTTCATGATATTGATAAGCGTGTAACTTTAATTAACTCCGATAAGGCCGGTTTAATGTGGGTTTGGACAGAATCGAGAGGAGGGTGTGATGTCAAAAATAAAACTTACTGAAGCCATGGCGGAAGCCATCGTACTCGGCGGCGCCGTCCTTGGCGGCGGTGGTGGCGGAGATGTGGCCGGTGGATTGAGAAATGCGCAATTGGCCGTTCGGATGGGAAGCCCGGTGCTGATCTCACTCGACGAACTGGACGATGAGGCCCCGGTCATTACCGCTTCTGCCGTCGGTGCACCAGCAGCCAAGGACAAAATGGTGAGGCCGATCGATCATATCCGGGCCTTGGATCAGATCATGGATCTGATTGGTGATCGGCAGGGAAAAAAATTGGCGGGTATTATCCCGAACGAAAACGGGGCCGGTTCCGGGGTAAATGGCTGGATTCAGGCTGCTGCTTTGAATCTGCCAGTGGTGGACGCACCCGCCAATGGCCGGGCCCATCCCACGGGCCTGATGGGCGCCATGGGGCTCCATCGGCAAAAAGACTATCATTCGATTCAGTCGGCCGTCGGCGGAAACCCGGACCTTGATCTATACCTGGAGATGATCTGCCAGGGGAAACTAACGGTGACTGCCAATCTTATCCGGCAGGCCGCCGTTCAAGCCGGCGGGCTGGTGGCAGTCAGCCGGGATCCAGTGCGAGCGGCATACCTCAGAGAAAATGCGGCCCCAGGCGCCACGACCCAGGCCATGCGGATCGGGCAGGCCGTCCTGGCAGAAAGAGAAAAAGGCGGGCAGGCCGTGATTGCAGCTGTCGCTTCGGCCGTCAGCGGCCAAACTGCCTGCCAGGGGATAGTCGAGCAGCTTCGGCTGCAAACCGTCGGCGGTTATGATATCGGCCGGGTGGTTATCGAAGGCGATCGGGCCGCCGAGCTGACGTTCTGGAACGAGTTTATGACCCTTGAGATGGACGGAAACCGGCAAGCGACGTTTCCGGAGCTTATTACGTTGCTGTCACTCGAAACGGGTCTGCCGATATCCTCGGCTGAACTGACCGAGGACCATCAGGTGGCCGTTTTGACTGCACCGCAGGAAAACCTCATCCTCGGAAAAGGCGTCTTGCTTCCGGAGACCCTCCGGGGGAGGGGCCTCCGGGGGGGCCTCCGGGGGGTCGGGCCACGCCAAGCTATTGACATTGCACATAAAATGTTATAAAAACGTCTCTAAATTGTCCTTAATCGTCCGATTTTCAGCCAAAACTCCCCGATTAAGAGAGCTGACGAAAAATAGCTCGTGCAAAAAGACATTATATAGTGATAAAGACAACAAGTGGACACAAAGCACTGCTGTCTGCAGCAAAACGTTTATAGAGAAGATGAAAGGAACCTTTGGTTATAGGCAAAAGGCAGAAGGATAATTTGTTCCGACGATACATTTGACCATCGGGAGGTGATAACGCCATTCGGCAATGCTTATAGTCTTGATTCCGAGAATACATATTTATTGTATCAGTAACCAGCATTTTTAATCGGCCAGTTTTTGCATGAAAATTGACCGATTAAGGTCGATATACTGATGTTTTTAAACCTTTTTTCTTAGTTTTTCAATATATTGCTGTGGCCCGACCCCATAGCAACAGTCCATAGCAACAGTCAACAGCCGCCGTCAGGGTAATCAACCAAACAAAGAATGAGTTCTATCGTTGGCCGGACAGGATATAAGAGGTCTGTATAGTAAAGAAAGAATATTTTCAGGATCAGAAACCTATGCTAAAAGTGTTTATAAGCTATACACGTCAGAGTGAAGATAAGGTTAGAGCTTTAGCCGCCGATATTGAAGAACTAAGTCACAATGTGTGGTGCGATCAGCAGCTGAGCGGTGGACAATTTTGGTGGAATGAGATCCTCAAAGAGATACGCAATTGTGATGTGTTTGTCTTTGCATTGTCCCAGGAGACGCTGGACTCGGAAGCTTGTAGGCTAGAGTTTAAGTATGCTGTAGATCTCGCAAAACCGGTCCTACCGGTCTTGGTCGCGGAAGGGGTGCCTATGAATAAGCGACCGCCCGAGCTATCAAAAATTCAATTTTTAGATTACGTGAAGCAGGATAAGGATGCTGCCCTAAAGTTAAGTAGAGCTCTTTCAAAAATTCCCAGTTCTCGGCCTCTGCCCGACTCCTTGCCGCACCCGCCTGATGTGCCGGTTGCTCATCTTAACAAAGAATCAACGATATCCCTACCATTAAAGTCTCATATCACTCAAAAATCGCAAACTGGAAAATTAAAAGAAGGACAAGAGGCGGTCGCTCGAGAGTTAGGTCTTGCGTTTATCTTCCGTAATGGAATCAGAATAAGAGAGGTATCGTCGACAATAGCTTTCTACGTCGCATTTGTGGGCTTGGTTGTAATTTCCACGTACTATGTACAGTCAACGCTTGTGGTAGCTCGCGGAGTCGGAGTTTACGCTCATTGGACGGTTGTGCTAATGGTGATTCCTTTGCTTTCGGGATTGGTCCTACGGTTGCTGCGTGCTCCCAATGTCATCTTTATTATAGGCGCTGGGTCTGTGGTAACTGCTGGGGTTCTGCTATACTTGTACAACCGATATTTGTTTGCACAGCCGCTTAACCCTCTTGGCGGCGTATTCTATGCATTTGTGCTAGCCGGTCTTTCTTACATACCAAACATTCGACTTCGATCTCGAGGCGATGTTGCAAGTGAACCGGTAGAGCCTGCCAAAGGCAACTCCCCAGATGCATTCGACTTTTTTGGTGGTATAAAGTATGGAGGTGCGATTGCTATACTTCAACTTTTGGTATCTATTTTAGCGCTTGTATTTAGCATCGTAGGCATATTTATCGGTTCAAGCGTCAGGGGCTAACAATTGCATCAACGCGGACCAAGCAAATCGGCGCGTCTTTATGACGCGTCGATTATGCCATGAGGGAGGCATGGGTCGGGGAGGCATGGGGTCGGGCCACGGGAACTAATTGATTTGAAACGAATAACTTAAAATTTTGCCCTCTGAAGCAGGCCTAAAGCGAGTTTTTTGAGGGTAAAAAGACCATTTTTCTCTTCTACATAAGGAGAAGTCACAAGGGGTGGGTGGAGGAGTACCTGGCAGGTGGGGCCAAGGGGCGCCAAGACGAATGGACGGGTAGTGTCGCAGTGGGGAGCAAGTCCTTTATTGCGTCAGTGAAAGCGAGTTCGGGTTTTCGGGCCAGAGGGCGCGATATCATAGAAAGCGGTGAAGGGTATCAGTTGAGGGAGAGTCCGGTTTCCTATATGGCCTTTTTCGAGGCTGAAAACGAGGATATAGCCCCTGAAGATACCGTTTTCTGGAATGTTAAGTATGAATAATCAATACGTTAGCGTGGCCCGACCCCAGAACGAACCCAACCAGAACGAACCCCCGGGTTGAATTCGCCCGGCCCCTCAGCTTGTCGTTAAGGCCC
>JASFFJ010000257.1:0-9574 GCA_050124355.1 Desulfobacterales bacterium
CTACAGTGCCATTGAGTTTGACGAACGCCATCTAGTATCAGTTATCAATGAAGCGCTTTGCAAAGGATGCGGCAGTTGTGCCGGATTTTGTCCCAGCAGTGCGGCCCAAGTCAGGCATTTTCAATCAAAACAACTCTTCGCTGAATTCGAGGGTATTATGGATGCCTTGGACGCGGTGGGAATGTGAAGGAATTCGGAGGTGGGAATGCGGAAGGTGGAAGGAATGGCAATTGAGAAGATGAGAAGATCAGGAGGCGTGACGAATGACGAGTAACGAGTGACGAGTGACGAATGACGATGGACGAAAAGGGAAAGCTGGAGGGCGGACGAATTGAAATTGAGAAAGTGAGAGGGTGGGATGGCAGAGAGCAAGGCGCATGGGGCGCAGGGCGTAGGGCAAAAGGCATAAGGCGCAGGGCATAGGGATATAGAAAATTTTGAAGGCGGAATTCGGAATGACGTTCAGAGAGGCTGAAGGCTCAAGACTGAAAGCTCGAAGGTATTTACGTATTTTATTCTAATCAAGGCATACTTTTACGGCAGGGTTTAAGAATGACAAAGGATCGAACATCCAGCATCCAGTATCGAGGATCCAGTATCGAGTATCAAGTATCCAGTATCCAGCATCGAGTATCGAGTAACGAGTATCGAGTAAAGAGTAACGAGTAACGAAGGATGGAGGCGCCCATGGAAGACTTTGAACCGACCATCATTGCCTTTGTTTGCAACTGGTGCACGTACACCGCAGCGGATCTAGCCGGGACTTCGCGATTGTCCTACCCAAAAAATGTTCGTTTGATCCGGGTCATGTGCACCGGCATGGTGGATCCTCAGTATATTATCAAGGCCTTTTTAGAAGGCGCCGATGGCGTCCTGGTTAGTGGCTGCCACCCCGGGGATTGCCATTATATCAACGGAAATTACAAAGCTCGCCGGCGAATTAAGCTGCTCAAAGAAATTTTACCACAATTCGGTTTTGATCAACAACGGCTGCGATTAACCTGGATCGGTGCCAGCGACGGCATTCAGTTTGCTGAGATTATGCGGGATTTGGCGACCCAGGTTAAAGCCTTGGGGGTGAGTCAGGCCAAGTTGAAGATGGTGATTTGAGTTGTGGTTGCGGGTTGCGCGTTGCGGATTGCGAGTTGTGGGTTGTGGGTTGTACGATGCTGGGTTCGACAAGTTATTATTTTATTTTAGACCTGGTTGAATGGTTGATTAGGCAAATTATCGAGATGATTTCAGAATGTCACGATTGTTGAAAAATGAAACGATTCTATCGATTTAAATTACAAAGACTGAGCGAAGCGAAACCTTAAATCTTCAATTTTCAGTCTTCAATCTTCAATTCCAGGGAGATACTCATGGCGATTACGGCTAAAATTGATGTGAAAGAAAATGACATTTTGGGATCTCTGCGCGACTTTTTCAAAAATATTCTGGCGCTTGAAGACATTCATGCGATTTTAGTTCCCCAGCATCTCCCAATGAAAAACATGGTGATGCCCACACTGGTGACGGAACCCGACCACCTTACAGGCGTCGATCCCCTGGCACCGGCCTTTGCCATGAACGCAGCCAAAATTGTTTCCCGACTGACGCGTAAACCCATGGGCGGTAAAATAGCAGCGGTTCTGCGCCCTTGTGAAATTCGGGCCTTTATCGAACTGGTAAAACTCAAGCAGGCTTGCCCGGATGACATCATATTGATCGGCATTGATTGTCTGGGGGCTTTTCAGAATCAGGATTTTTTTCAGTATGCCGAACAAAGCGGGGCGGAATCAACCCTGCGGTTTTTTAAATCTTCTTTAAACGGGGAAACAACGGAAATAGAAGGCATCAATCTTTCTACCGCCTGCAAGGCCTGCGAATTTCCGGTAGCCGCCAGGGCCGATATCCAGATCGGACTGTTTGGCATGGAGACTGACGCTCATTACCTGGTCCAGTCGCAAACCGAGGCAGGGACAAATATTTTAAACCAGCTCAATCTTGCTGAAATAGCCGAACCTGCTTCCCGCCGGGATGCCATCCGTCTGCTGGTTGAGCAACACACGCAATACCGGGATGACATGTTTGCCAAAACGTCTG
Source organism: Desulfobacterales bacterium (assembly GCA_050124355.1). Taxonomy (GTDB): domain Bacteria; phylum Desulfobacterota; class Desulfobacteria; order Desulfobacterales; family JAFDCJ01; genus JAFDCJ01. Next base: position 2,089 of record JASFFJ010000257.1, read on the forward strand.
AGGCCACCGACAGTCTGGAAAAAATGACGAACTATTTTGCAACGTGTGTGAATTGCTACAACTGTAGGGTGGCCTGTCCGGTCTGCTATTGCAAGGAATGCGTTTTTGTCACCGATGTCTTTAACCATGATCCTTCCCAGTATTTGCGATGGGCCAATCGCAAAGGGATCATCAAAATGCCCACGGATACCCTTTTTTTTCACATTACCCGGCTGGCTCATATAAGTACGGCCTGTGTGGGCTGTGGCCAGTGCTCAAATGCATGTCCCAATGATATACCGGTGATGGAGCTTTTTCGCACCATTGCGCAAGGCACCCAACAGGCGTTTGACTACGAGGCTGGCAGAAGTCTTGAAGAAAATCCACCGTTGTCTGTATTTCGTGAGGAGGAATTTTCCGAGGTAGTGGGAATCACTTGATTTTGGATTTGGGATTTTAGAATTGGGATTGGAAGGCGCATGGGGCATGGGGCATAGGGCATAGGGCATGGCGTGAAGGGGGAAGGCGGAAGGATCAAAACAGAGAAAATAAGAAGATAAGAAGATGAGAACGTGAGAGGGTGAGAGGGTCAGAAGAAGTGACGAAGGACGAGTGACGAAGGACGATGGACGATGGACGAGGGACGAGGGACAATAAAAGTAAAACATAGTTAATAAACTTTGTGAACCAAACGGTCACATAACCCTTGAATACAAGAGGCTGGAGAAACAGATGAACCGCAAAATCGGTAAAGCATTGGTGGTGGGCGCCGGGATCAGTGGCATTCGGGCGGCGCTGGACCTGGCTGAGTATGGCTATGGCGTTACCCTGATAGACCGGACACCGCACATCGGCGGTATCCTGAGTCAGCTCGACTATCAGTTTCCCACTGATCGCTGCGGTATGTGTAAAATGTTGCCTTTGGTGAATCGGGACGTAAGTTCCCAGTATTGTCTGCGCAAGGGCTTGTTTCACGAAAACATCGACATTCTGCTCTCCACAGAAATAATTTCCGTTGACGGTGAAGCCGGAGGATATCAGGTGATGCTCAAGCAGCATCCGAATTGGGTGGATGCGGATCGATGCATCGGCTGCGGTAAATGCGTCGATGTGTGTCCGGTTGCCGTTCCGGATGATTTTAATGCCGGTCTGGCGAAACGCAAAGCCATTTACTTACCGGTTCCCCATGCCATCCCCAATCCTTATGTGATCGATTTTGCCGCTTGCACCCGCTGCGGTGCCTGTGTGGAGATTTGTCCGACCGAGGCCATTCAATTGCCGGAACAGCTCCGCAAGGGATTTCGCATTCTGGTCGTTGATGATGAACTCATCGTGCGTGATTCCCTCAAGGAATGGTTGGTGGAGGAAGGCTTTTCGGTTGACATGGCCGCCTCCGGTTTGGAAGCGCTAGATCAGTTAACCAAGCAATCCTATCAATTAATGCTGCTTGATATAAAAATGCCGGGAATGGACGGGGTTGAAGTCCTGCAAAAGGCCAGAGAGATCTCACCCGAATTGAAGGTGATCATGATGACGGCTTATGCCACGGTCGAGACGGCCGTGGAAGCCATGAAAATCGGTGCCCTGGATTATCTGGTGAAACCTTTTGATCCCGAAACCATGGTGCCGATGGTCTTACGCATATATCAGGACCTGGCTGCGGCTGAAGGTCGGCAGATAGAGGTCGGTGCTATTGTGGTTTGCGGCGGTACTGATTTTTTTCAACCCGACAGCGGAAAGAACCCTTTTGGCTACCGGGCCCATCCAAATGTGGTCACCAGCCTTGAGTTTGAACGTCTGCTGAGCGGCACCGGTCCCAATCAGGGACGGCTGGTACGACCGTCAGATGGCAAACCGGTTCAAAAAATCGCCTGGATTCAATGCATCGGTTCGCGGGATTTACAGACCAACGCCGATTTTTGCTCCAGCATTTGTTGCATGGTTGCTATCAAGCAAGCGCAGTTGGCCAAAGAAAAAGCACACGCAGATTTGGAAACATTCATTTTTTACATGGAAATGCGGACATTTGGCAAAGGATTTCAGCGCTACCGGCAGCAGGCCGAAGATATTCACGGCGTCTGTTTGGAAAGAGCACGAATCCACTCGGTCGTGCAAGACAGAACCGGCCAGGGCCTGGTTATCCGCAGTGTGGATCTCTCCGGGGCAATCCAGGAAACCACGGTTGATATGGTGGTGCTGACCGTCGGACAACGACCGTCGGTCGGCACTGCTGAGCTGGCCGAGATGCTGGGGCTTGAGCTGAACACCTGGGGATTCGGACAATCCGAGCCCTTTTCTTTAACCCGCTGCGGACAGCCTGGCATTTTATTGGGTGGCTCGTTTAGCGGCCTCAAAGACGTCGGTGACTCGGTAATCCAGGCTTCGGCCGCCGCGCTGAATGCCTCCCGGGTGATTCATTCCGGCGGCGGCAGCTTGGTAATGGAATCTCCTCCAGCCGTTCCAGCAGCCGATCTGATGCGTGAGCCTCCCAAGATTTTAGTGGTGGTTTGTACCTGCGGAAGGCAACTTTCAAAGCGTGTTGAGCCGCAGAATATTGCCCAACAGCTTAAAAACGATCCCCTGGTGAATCGGGTCGAATTTTTAGAGCAAACCTGCACAGCCAAAGGCTGGGAAAGTCTCGTGCAGCTGGTTGAAACGTGCAAACCCAACCGGGTCCTGATCGGTGCCTGCCTGCCCTATGTTTATCAACGCAAACTGAAAGAACTTGCTCAACAGGTCGGATTGGATCCTGCTCTGATTGAAGTGGTGGACCTTCAGCTGATGATATCAGCTCAAAGCTCCCCGGTGGAATCTGCTCCGCATTCCACAGGGCAGGCAAAGCTCAACGCTCAAAGCAACCTTTCAGCTTTCAGCTGCCAGCTTTCAGCCCTGCAAATGGGAATTGCCAAAATCAAATGGGTGGAACCAGGACCTGTCGCCACAGTTCCGATCATTCAAAAAGCGTTGGTTATCGGCGGTGGTATTGGTGGTATGACGGCAGCCCTGGCCATTGCCGATCATGGATTCAAGACGGATCTGGTGGAAGCGAGCGAGCACCTCGGGGGAAATCTTACCTGGCTGCAGCGAACCTTGGAGGGTCACTCCCCAGCTAAACTGCTGGAGGATACCCGGGCCAAGGTGGCAAAACATCCCAACATCAGCGTTTACACCCAGACGCAGGTCATCTCCTCGATCGGTGACGTGGGACAGTTTCACACAACCATAGAGGGTCCGGAAGGGCGGGTCCGGGTACTGTCTCATGGCGTGACCATATTCGCCACCGGTGGCAGAGAGGCGCAAACCACCTCTTTCGGGTACGGGACGAGTCCGTCTATTATCACCCAGAAGGAATTGGAGCAAAAGCTGGCTGACGGTACGATGGATCCCGGGCAATTAAATTCGGTGGTGATGATCCAATGCGTGGATTCGCGCGAAGAGCCTCGTAATTACTGCAGCCGGGTCTGTTGCGCGACGGCCTTGAAACATGCCCTGCATCTCAAGGAAAAAAATCCCGAGCTTTCGATCTATATTCTCTATCGGGATATGATGAGCTATGGATTTGCCGAGACCTATTACACCCGGGCCCGCGAAGGCGGAGTGATCTTCATCCAGTATCGGACCGATGATAAACCCAGGGTTCAAACCGGAAAAGAACGCCCGGACGTGACGATTTTGGAACCGATTCTCGGGCGACAACTCAGGATCGAGGCCGATCTGGTGGTCCTGGCCACCGGTGTGGTGTCGAATCTGGCAGAAGATTTGGCCCAAAACTTCGGCGCATCCGTGGACCAAGACGGTTTTTTTCAGGAGGCTGAGTCCAAGTGGCGGCCGGTTGATGCCTTGAAAGAAGGGGTGTTTGCCTGTGGTCTGACCCATTCCCCGCGAAACATTGCCGAAACCATTACCACCGCCGAGGCCGCGGCCGAGCGGGCGTTGAGAATACTATCTTACGAACACCTCCCGGCGGGGAAAATCCTGGCACAGGTGCATCACAGCCTTTGCAGCTTGTGTGAGCGCTGCATTGATGCATGCCCTTATAGTGCCCGCAGCATTGATTATGACCATGAAAAAGTGCAAATCAACCCGCTCATGTGCCAGGGATGTGGTGCCTGTGCGGCGGTGTGCCCCAACAGTGCTTCAATTTTAGACGGGTTTTTAGAACAGCAGATGTTTGAAATGATCGATGCGGCGGTGGGCCTTGGGGCATAGGGCGCAGGGCATGGGGCAGAGGGCATAGGGCGTAGGGCATGGGGCAGAGGGCATAGGGCGTAGGGCATGGGGCAGAGGGCATAGGGCGCAGGGCATAGGAAAGCTAGAAGTTGGGAGGCTGGGAAGCTTGGAAGCTTACGGCAGAAAGCTAGTAAAACAGAAATTGAGAAGATAAGAAGGTAAAAAGGAAGGACCAGTGACGAAGGACGAAGGTCGAAAAGGAAAAAATGGAAGGTAGAAGAATCGAAATTGATAATGTGAGAAAATGAGAAGGTAAGAAGGATTGAAGCGGGTGCTTCGCGGATTGATACTGGGATATGAGGTTATCCTGAATTTTGTAATATCCAGTATCCAGCATCAAGAGTCCAGTATCGAGAATCGAGTATCGAGCATCGAGGATCCAGGATCCAGAAACGAGCATCAAGCATCCAGGATCCAGCATCGAGTATCAAGAATCCAGTATCGAGGATCGAGCATCGAGCATCCAGTATCGAGGCGAGCATCGAGCATCCAGTATCGAAGCGAGCATCGAGCATCCAGTATCGAGGATCGAGCATCGAGCATCGAGCATCCATCTGAGGAGACCGTTCATGGACCAATTGGCAACCAAAGAAAAGAATAATGATGAACTTGCGCCGGCAAATGCTCTGACCCCTATTCAGGAGATGGTCCGGGCCTGCATCCAATGTGGCACCTGCACCGCTTCCTGCCCCAATGAGTTTGCCATGGATCACACGCCCCGGAAATTGTGGCGTTTGGTGCTGATGGGGCTGACAGAACAAATATTCCAAAGCAAGACCTTCGCACTGTGCTCGAACTGTTATTGTTGCACCCTGCGGTGTCCCCGGGGACTTCCTCTGACCGAGGCCATGAGTGCCTTGAAACAGATTGCAGCCAGGCAGAATCTGGCAACATATCGTCAAAGCACACTTTTTTATATAAAATTTCTGCAAAGTGTGCGTCGTCACGGACGCGTCAATGAAATGGAATTCATGACCCTCTATTTTGCCGCTCTGAGAAATCTTGTGATTCCGTTGCGCTTTGCTCCTTTAGGAATGAAATTGATGCGAAAAGGAAAAGTGTCCGTGGCCGTCCCTTTAAACGCCCGACGGCCCCTGGAGTCGATCTTCCGAAACGTCGAAGCCCGGGAGGATAAAATATGAAATACCACTATTATCCCGGTTGTTCTCTTGAGGGAACGGCCCGGGAATACGATCTTTCGACCCGGGCGGTGATGGATGCGATGGGTGCGCAGCTGAAGGAAATTGAGGACTGGACCTGCTGCGGTGCCAGTGCAGCGGAATCCACCAGTTATCTTCTGTCTATGGCGCTTCCGGCACGTAATTTGGCGATTGCCGAAAAACAGGAAGATCTACAGGATATTCTGGTGCCCTGCAGCGCCTGCTATTTAAATCTCAAAAAGGTGGAAGAAAAAACGCGAAGGGAGCCGGAATTACTCAACACTCTGAATCATATGTTGAGGGATGATCAGTTGCAGTTAAACGGCAGGGCGCAGGTTCGACATCTGCTAGATGTTATGGCCAATGATCTGGGTGCGGACACCATCCGACGCCGGGTGAAGAGAGGTTTTCAGAATTTTCGGATGGCACCCTATTACGGCTGTCAGTGCTTGCGACCTTATGCTGTTTTTGATGATCCGGAAAAACCGCGCGCCATGGAACCACTGATTGAGGCCACCGGTGCCCAAATTCATCCCTGGAATTTAGGGGGTAAGTGCTGCGGCGCTTCTCACATGAATACCGATATGGACGTCAGCCTTGAGCTGGTCACGGCCATATTGCGCGGGGCCAAGGGCGCCGACGCCATCGTCACAGTATGCCCCATGTGCCAGATGAACCTGGAGGCTTACCAGCAAAAGATCAGCCGGAGACACAAAGAGGATCTGCGCATAACTGTCCTGTATCTCCCCCAGTTCATCGGACTTGCACTGGGATTGTCGGAACAGGAGCTGGGGCTGGGGTTGAACCTGTCTGTGACCAAACGCTTCCAGGAGATGCTTCATTTTCAAAAACCGTCAGTAAATAAAACATCATGATATTAAAACGAATCATAAAACTTCGCCGCAGCCTGGCTTCCAAGCTCATTGTAACCGTCGGCCTGACCTTGCTTATTACCATTTCCACCTGGGCATATTTTAATGTCAATTATCAGGAAAAAAAACTGATGCATAATATCGTTACGGGAACCGACCGGTTAACCAACACCATCAAGCTGGGGACCCACTATGCCATGATGTTGAATTCCAGAGACGACATCAACCAGATCATTACAAACATCGGCAAACAGAAGGAAATTCAAACCATACGGATTTACAATAAAAATGGACAAATAAAATTTTCTAATCAGCCGTCCGAAGTTGACCAACTCACCAACATCAAAGCCGAGGCCTGTGACATCTGCCACAAAACAGATCCGCCACCCGCCCAGCTCGAACTGACCGAGCGAATACGAATATTCGATTCTTCCAAGGGGTATCGCCTTTTGGGCATCATCGGTCCTATTGGCAACGAACCCGGTTGTGCTACCGATGACTGCCATGTGCATCCCGAAGATAAAAAAATCCTGGGGGCTTTGGATGTGGTGGTCTCCCTGGCAGATACCGATAAAGAAATCCTCACAGCCGAAAAAGGGATCATCGGCTTGGCCGGGATTGTATTTATCGTGACGTCCACCATCATCTTTCTTTTTGTGTTGAGATTTGTCAATCAACCGATTCGCAAATTAATAGACGGTACCCGGATGATTGCCCGCGGGGGGGATCCCGGCAAAGTCCACCTGGACCAGGACGATGAAATGGGACAGCTGGCAACTGCGATTAACCAGATGAGCACAGAGATCAGCCAAAAACAGGCGGAGCTGAACAAGCAAAAAGTTGAATATCAGAGCCTATTTGAGCAGGTGCCTTGCCTGATTACAGTTCAGGATAAAAATTTTAAATTGTTGAGATATAATGACCAATTTGCCCAAAGCTTTGATCCCGAAAGGGGTGATTTTTGCTATCACGCTTACAAAGGGCGAAATGAGAAGTGCGTGAATTGTCCGGTTGAAAAAACGTTTGAAGACGGTTGCACCCACTATGGTGAGGAGAGCGGTCTGAACAAGGACGGATCCGAGGTTCACTGGATTTTTAGAACATCGCCGATCAAAAATGATCAAGGTGAGGTTGTTGCAGCCATGGAGATGAGTCTGGATATCTCCCATAGGAAGCAGCTTGAAGATAAACTGGAAAAGTCCGAGAAAAAATATCATGAAATTTTCAACAATATTCCCAATCCGG
>JASFFJ010000258.1:0-9565 GCA_050124355.1 Desulfobacterales bacterium
CATAGCCGGTGGCTTATGAATTGAGTCAAGATCTTTCTTTTCAAGGCATCGGTATCCGATAGCGCTGTTGTATTGCTTACCGGGCATAATTCTAAATGGATGACCCGTTGATTCCCACCCGACGCCTCGGGATCTCAGGACGTAGATGTTTCTTTTTTGCGTTGGGAGCTGCTTTTTTTCCCGGGGGATGGCTTTGTTTTTTTTGCTGTCTCTTTTTTCGTTGGCGACTCGGGCTCCGGGCCAAAGCCGAAAAAGGCTCCCGGAAAGTGAGATGGCCGTTTCCTCTGTCTGGCTTTGCGAGGATCCCTTCGTTTGTCCCGCACGCCTCGTATTCGCCGTCCAGTGGTACTTTTCATTCGAGTTTTTCTTTTGGGGACCATTGGGGGGGATTGATCTTCGACATGCCAGTCATCTTCGGGCCAGACCACCGGAATCTTATAGCCGAGCCATTCTTCAATGGATTCAAGATGGAAAACGTACCGCTCACATGCCAGCGAAAGTGCCCGGCCGGTTTTTCCCGCGCGAGCGGTTCGCCCGATCCGGTGTACGTAGTTTTCCGAATCCTGGGGCAGATCATAGTTGATTACATGGCTGATATCTTCAACATGGATGCCTCTGGAGGCCACATCGGTGGCCACCAGAATTCTAAGTTGTCCTTTTTTAAACTGCTCCATCAACCGGAACCGTTTGCGCTGGGGAAGATCACCGGTAATTCCTTCCGCCGGCCATCCGTTTCCCTTTAGCCGGTGGGTGAGCCTTTCCACCCCGACCTTGGTGTTGACAAAGATAAGCGCCCGACCCCAATCTTCACGTTTTAATAAACCTAGCAGAAGGGAAACCTTTTGGTCACTGCCGACATGATACAATTCCTGTTCAATACCTTCCACGGTCACTATTTCGGGCGTGACGGCAATAAATTCGGGTAGGTTCATGTATTCGTAAGTCAGCTCCATAACCCGATAGGAAAGGGTGGCTGAGAACAGCATGGATTGTCTTTGCTCATATGGCGGAAGCTTGCGTAAAAGATATCGCATGTCTTTGGCGAATCCAAGATCCAGCAAACGGTCCGCTTCATCAATAACCAGCACCTTGATTCCCTCAGCTTTAAAAACTCCTTGTTTGTAATAGTCGATAATACGGCCGGGGGTACAAATAATGATGTCGATTCCGCGCCGAAGCGTCTCGGCCTGTTTGTGATAGTCGACGCCGCCCACGATCTGTGCCAGAGACAGTTTGGTATGGCGCGCGATAATCCGGGCCTCTTCATAGATCTGACGGGACAATTCCCGGGTGGGTGCGATGATAATAGCGGAGGGCTTTCCCTTATTTTTTCCATTCAGTGACAGCAATCGGGTGATAACAGTAACCAAAAATGCGGCGGTTTTACCGGTACCGGTTTGGGCCTGACCGGCGACATCTCGACCGGTCAATAATACCGGCAGCGTTTGAGCCTGAATGGGACTGCAGTAGATAAAGCCCCCATCATTCAAGCCGGAAAGAACTTTGGCCGGCAAATTGAAATCTTCAAACTTGGTATGGGTTAAAAATTCAGGCTTTAGTGCCCGCTGGTCTTGCATCGACGCTTGAGGTTCTTCCGACATGATTGGCCTTTTGGGGCTTCGGCCCCACTTGAATAGAGGAATAACGGAATAGCTGTAATTTCATTTGATCCTATCGTTGAGTAGATTATACTCTCATTTGTAATTATTGCAATCATTTATTAGACGTCTCAGATCGTGCTGATAGTTTAAATTCTCACCGCTATCGCCGGTAGATTATGAATTGGGTTGCATCGCTTGACAACTCCGGTTCACTGGCCCATATTTGTGCCGCTGTCTTTTCATTTCAGATAAATCGGAAAATATGATGAAAAAATTTTTCAAAGTCAAAACCATTGAACAAGCATTTGAATACATGGGTCAGTTTCCACGCATGGCACCGGAAAACGTCCCGCTAACGGAATCGGTCGGAAGAATTCTTGCAGAAGATATTCAGTCCGATATCGATCTGCCGGATTTTTCACGTTCGATAATGGATGGTTATGCGGTTCGGGGATCATCCACCTTTGGTGCGGGGGAGGGAAATCCCGCATATCTTAGCGTAACCGGCACCGTTTCCATGGGCAACAAACCGAATACTTCCGTAGGCCCGGGGGAGGCCGTTCGGATTTCGACAGGCGGAATGCTGCCGCCCGATGCCGACAGTGTTGTCATGATCGAACACACCGAGGCGATTGATGATACCACCATCGAGGTTTATCGCAGTGTCGCGCCCGGACACAATATGGTGGCAATCGGTGAAGATATAAAAAAAGGCGACGTCATACTGAGATCAGGGGAAAAAATCAGACCTCAGGAAGCCGGAATGCTGGCTGCTCTGGGGCAAGATACCGTCAAGGTATGCAAAAAACCGCTCATCGGCATTATCTCTACTGGAGATGAAGTGGTTGCCGTACACGAATCCCCTGGTCCGGGTCAAATTCGTGATGTCAACACCTATACCCTTTCGGGCATGATTGAGGAACTCGGTGCAAGGGCAGTTTCGTTTGGAATCGTGGGCGATGATTATCCGGCACTGCTTACAAAAAGCGCTGAGGCGCTGGCACAATGTGATATGGTTCTGGTGTCCGGAGGCAGTTCTGTGGGTGCACGGGATTTTACGATTGATGTGATTACCGCTTTGGAGGACTCTGAAATCTTTTTTCACGGCATTTCGATTAGTCCGGGAAAACCCACCATTCTGGCAAAGGTTCAGAACAAGGCTTTTTGGGGACTTCCAGGGCATGTCGTATCCGCGATGGTTGTGTTTCACAGGATTGTGAAACCCTTCATTGAGCATGTTAGCGGTCGTGCCGATGGTCGCACGGAGAAGATAAGGCTGACAGCGACACTGAGCCGAAACCTGCCCTCGGCTCAGGGTCGTGTCGATTTTATTCGTATCCGGCTGAAACGAAATGACGGTGTTCTTTGGGCCGAGCCCATATTGGGCAAATCAGGATTAATCAGCACGATGGTAAAAGCGGATGGTTTGATCGAAATCGGGATGAACACCGAAGGGTTGGATGAGGGGACACCGGTGGAAGTTATTTTGGTGTAAGCAATTCGGGAAAGGGCCTAAATTTTTTTTCGATACTGCGTCCAAGAGAAGTTGACCCGCGGGGTGCCAAGCACGTTCGTAATCTATAATAGGTGTCGGGTGTCAGGTGTCAGAATCTAATATTTCCTTTCCCTGAAACCCGACACCTGACACCTGAAATCCTCATTTTCTTAAAACATGTAATCAGAAAAGTCCGGGTGAGGACCTCAAAGGACACTGCAGGATACCGAGTACGGAGGATATAAATGAAATCAAAGCGTAACGTCTATCTTAAAATGAAAACGCTGGAGGAGGCCCGGGAAATTCTTCATGGGTCTTTTGCGGTATCCGACGTTTTGGCCATCGAAACCATTCCGGTACCGGAAGCGGTCGGTCGGATCCTGGCACAACCCATACAGGCAAAAATTTCTTCACCGCATTTTAATGCGGCGGCCATGGACGGTTTGGCTGTTAAAGCCGAAATTACCTTCGGTGCCAGTGAAACAGCGCCGAAAACTCTCATAGTCGGGCAGGATGTATCCTACATAAATACCGGTCATGTGATGCCGACAGACACCGACGCAGTCATCATGATCGAACATGTCGTTGTCTTCGATGACACCCGTATTCAAATCGACAAACCGGTCTTTCCCTGGCAGAACGTTCGCAAGGTCGGCGAAGACATCGTGGCAACGGAACTTCTATTTCCCCAAAACCACGCAATCACGTCTTACTGCGTGGGTGCGTTGCTGACAGGTGGTGTTTTTGAGGTCCCCGTCAAGAAGAAACCAAAGGTCCTGATCATTCCCACCGGTTCGGAGCTCGTCGATTGGCGTAGACTTTCTATTGACCATTTCAAGCCGGGCCAGGTCCTTGAAACCAACTCTTTTGTGTTGGGCAGCCTGATCGAGGACTGCGGCGGCACTTATAGCAGACACAATATGCTGATGGACGATTCGACCAAGATCAAGCAGGTCGTCCAAAAGGCTGCCACAGAAGATTATCAGATAATTCTCATATTGGGGGGCTCGTCTGCCGGATCCGAGGATTTTGCCAAAGATGTCATCCTCGATCTTGGACAGGTGCATGTTCATGGTGTCACCATCATGCCCGGCAAGCCGGTTGTCGTCGGCTCGGTTGAGGAAAAGCCGATCTTCGGCATCCCGGGGTATCCGGTGTCTGCAATTATTGCTTTTGAACAATTCGTCCGGCCTTTGATTCACCGGATGCTGGGGCAACCCGATGACGCAGGCGAAACGGTAGCAGTGGAGCCGACACGCAAGATTGCCTCAAAGCTCGGCGTTGAAGAGTTCTTGCGGGTAAAATTAGGGCAAGTTGGTGATCGCATTGTCGCAACCCCCCTGCCGAGAGGTGCCGGAAGTATTACATCAATTACGGAGGCTGACGGTATCATCCGGATACCAACCCACATCGAAGGTATCAATGATCATGAAACAGTTTCCGCCCAACTGTTACGACCCCTGCCGACAATCTTTAGAACCATCGTCGTCGTTGGAAGTCATGACAATACCCTGGATGTTTTGGCAGATCAAATCAAGGCCAAGCACAGTCGGTTAACCCTTTCATCGAGCCATGTCGGTAGCATGGGGGGACTGATGGCCATCAAAAGAGGTGTCTGCCATCTGGCCGGATCCCACCTCTTGAATCCTCAAGACGGCACTTACAATCTGTCTTATATTAAAAAATTTCTAGCGCAGGTGGATGTCAAATTGATCAATCTGGTGTTGCGGGACCAGGGCCTGATCATTCGAAGGGGAAATCCCAAAAATATCAAAGGAATCGAGGATCTGGCTCGAAGCGATATCTCCTTTATCAACAGACAGGCCGGTTCCGGAACAAGAATACTGTTGGATTTCCGCTTGAATCAAATCGGAATTGATCCGATGGATATCAACGGTTATCATCACGAAGAGTTCACCCACATGGCCGTTGCCGTCGCAGTACTCAACGGTACGGTGGATGCCGGTCTCGGGATTCAAGCTGCTGCTGCCGCATTGGATCTTGATTTTATCCCCGTCGTCACCGAGCAATACGATTTAATCATTGCTGCAGAGCACTTTGAATCGGAAAATATTCAATTGCTGCTTGAAATTGTCAACAGCCGCGAGTTCAAGCGTCGGGTGGATGCGCTCGGCGGGTACAGCACGGAGAAGACGGGGAATATTATCCTGTAAAGGCTGAATGAACAAACTGGACAAAAAGATATTCGGTACCTTGTTCTTTTCCATCTTTGCGGCGGTAACCGGCGTCGGGATCGTGGTCCCGTTGCTGCCGGTATACGCTCATGATCTGGGTGCATCAGGACTTTACATCGCTTTGATATTCGGGGCCTTCTCCCTTTCGCGAACATTTTTCCTGCCTTATTTCGGAAGACTTTCCGACCTTAAAGGGCGCAAGCCCTTGATTGTGCCGGGATTTTTGGCATATGCCCTGATCTCCTTGGCTTTTGTTTACTCAAAGTCTGTCGATATGCTGATTTTCATCCGGTTTTTTCACGGCATCGCCTCCGCCATGTTGATGCCGGTGATCCAGGCCTATATCGGAGATATCACCCCAAAGGGTCGCGAAGGATTCACCATGGGCCTGTTTAACATGTCCATGTTTCTGGGCTTGAGCCTTGGCCCCGTCATCGGTGGGACGCTTAAAGACCAATTCAGCCTGCAAAGTTCATTTCTCTGTATGGGACTGCTGGCACTCATCGGTTTCTTTTTAAGCCTTTTCCTGCTGCCGCCCAAAACCTTCGAACCGGCAATGACCCATGTCAAAGACTCGTTTTCATGGAAAATGCTTATTAGCGATCGGCATGTGGTCAGTCTTTTTCTGTTTAGGTTCGCTTACGTAATTTGTGTCGGCATTTTATGGGGGTTTATACCTTTGTTGGCAGATATGGAATATGCGGCTTCCAGTTCTTTGATCGGCATATTGGTCATGTTAGGGGTATTTATCAGTGGGCTCATCCATGTGCCAATGGGATACCTGGCCGACAAGGTCAGCAAAAAACTCATTGTGACAGTTGGCGGAATGCTGGTCAGCTATGCCGTTTTCTCCTTTGAATGGGCCGATCGGATAGAAGATCTGGTGGTTGCAACCGTTTTTTTCGGGCTCGGCGGTGGGATATCAATGCCGGCCCTGATGGCGATGGCCGTATTGGAAGGTAGCAGGATCAATGCCATGGGCAGTATCATGGCGCTGATGACGATCGCACACAGTCTGGGAATGTTATGCGGCGCACTGATGGGAGGATTGATGATGGACTTCTTTCAGCTGCGCTGGGCGTTTCCGCTGGGTGCGGTGGTTATGATGAGCTGTACCGCTTTTTTTCTGATGGGCACCCATACCCAAAAACAGAAAATCAATTAAAATTGACAAGTAATATTCTTGCATTACATTAGAGGCATTGAAGGGCTTGTGTTTAAAAATTGCACCCTAGTGGTACAGTCGACAAGACACCAGGTCACAACTATGGTATAATAGGGAAATAAAAAACACTGATAGTATCTGTTTCCCCAAAAGCGGGTTCCAACTTTCCTAGTTCGAAAAAAAAATTGCAGTATATATAGATTTGGTATCTTGTAGCAGACAATAATCTCTTACCTTTAAATTTATCAGCGTCCATTAAAAAAACGGTAGTATTAATGAGCACCAAACGGGATTATTACGAAATTTTAGGCCTTGACCGTAACGCAACCAGCGATGAATTAAAAGCAAACTATCGAAAACTTGCCTTAAAATACCACCCGGACCGGAATCCAGGCGACAAAAAAGCGGAAGAAAAATTTAAGGAAGCCGCCGAAGCATACGAGGTGCTGCGGGATTCTCAAAAAAGATCCTTATACGACCAGTATGGTCACGCCGGGCTTGAAGGTGCGGGGTTTTCAGGATTTGGCGGGTTTGAAGATATCTTTTCCAGCTTTGGCGACATTTTTGAGGATTTTTTCGGATTTGGCTCGCGCAGGCGCTCCAGGACCAGAGCCCAGCGGGGGGCAGATCTGCGTTATGATCTTACCCTTAGCTTCATGGATGCCGCCTTTGGAACCGAAACTGAAATCACCATTGAAAAAATGGAAGTCTGCCCAGAGTGTGAGGGCAACCGGTGCGAGGCCGGGACAAGTCCCGAGACCTGCCAGCAGTGCGGCGGCATGGGGCAGGTTTCCAGGAATCAGGGCTTTTTCACGGTTCGAACGACCTGCCCTGTCTGCCGGGGTGAGGGCCAGGCCATCACACATCCATGTCCCAGATGCCGAGGTACCGGACAGGAAGTTGTCCGCAAACAGGTATCGGTTAAAATTCCCGCTGGGGTTGACAATGGATCAAGACTGCGTTTAACCGGTGAGGGAGAACCCGGTAGTCATGGGGGACCTTTCGGTGATCTCTACGTTTTTGTTTATGTCGAATCCCATGAATTTTTCGAACGACGCGATACCGATATCATCTGCTCGGTTCCCATTTCATTTATCCAAGCGGCGCTCGGTGACAAAATTATGGTACCCACCTTAAATGGTGATAAAGAGCTCAAGATTCCCAAAGGGACTCAACCTGGAGATTTGTTGCATTTTCACGGTGCCGGCATTCCATCTCTGAGAACCGGAAAACGCGGTAACCAGGTCATTCAGATGGATATAAAAACACCTACCCATCTGAGCAAAAAGCAGGAAGCATTGCTGAAAGAGTTTGCAAAACTAGAATCCGGAAAACTATCCAGCAAATTAAAGAGTATCCTCAAGGGCGGTATATCCGAAGCAACCGGGTAAGGAGTTGTTTGTAGATCTGGTAGCAGCTTGGGTAATATTCCAAGTTGCCAAATTCAGAACCACTGATGTGTCGTAAAATCGGATGTAACAGAAACGTCAGAAATCGCGTCAATAAAACTGAATTTATGCGATTCGTTCTGAATTTCTTAATTTCAGGTCTCTAACTAATATAAAGGACGTCGATACTACCTTTTTCTGGGTTATGGTTCCATTTATTTTTGATAAAATCTGTTGCATCTTGAATTTACGCATATTTTTACTACAGATTTTGTAGGTTCTTTAGATATCAGGGCTTCCCGAGAGGTTTTTCCAATTGGGGGTCGGGAGCCCTGAAATTGGGTGTAAGATCATAATCAATCCAAATTAGGGAATCAACGGTATGTATGAATTAAAAGTTGTGACGAAATTTGCTGCCGCCCATCAACTCACCATGGTAGGTACGAAATGCGAGAATATGCATGGCCACAACTGGAAAATCGAAGTCTATGTCATGGGAAAAAATCTGGACGAGGCAGGTGTTCTGGTAGATTTCGGCCTGATAAAAAAACATGTCACAGAGATTATGGCCATGCTAGACCACAAATATCTTAACGAGCTTCCCGCCTTTGAGAACAAACAGCCATCTTCGGAGAATATTGCCTGTCTTATCGCCACCGAGTTGCAGCAAAGAATTGATAATTCGACGGTAAATGTCAGCCGGGTTACTGCATGGGAATCCGATGATGCCGGGGCAACATACATTGTCCGAAACCAGTAGCTCCTCATCACGCTTCATTCGTCATTCCATTAAGTTCCTGCCAGCGCACCATTAATTCATCACGTGTAATGATGCGCCTGACATCCGCCACGTGCTGTTCAATATTTTCAAGCCCTCCTTCCTGGCGATCTACTAAGATAACCGCCCTAATCACCTCAAGGCCTTCCATGCGCGCCCGCTCAATCGCTTTGATGGTTGATCCACCGGTGGTGGCGACGTCATCGATGACCGACACACGTTGACCGGGCTGAATATCTCCTTCTATCCACCGCACGATACCGTGATCTTTTTTGGTTTTGCGGATTGAAAATGCGTTTATCGGACAGGAATTTATCTCGGATGCAAAGGCCGCAGCCACTGCCAGGGGATCGGCCCCGAATGTAAGGCCGCCGACCGCAGACACCCGGCTGTCTTTAATTTCATTAAATATCAGGTGGCCGGCTAAATACATACCGCGTGCACTTAACGATGTTGGTTTACAGTTGACATAAAACCGGCTGGATCTACCAGATACCAGCTTAAAACTCGGTTCCTTACTGAATTTAAATGATTTACGGCACAAAATATCAATCAATTCTTCTTTCATCATGTCTTGTTTCATTGCGTAGGGTTCCGGTATATTTTTTCCACTCAGTTATTTACACATTGCTAAAGTGCCAAGAAACTGTTAATTTCAATAGAGTATTTCGATATAAAAAAGCCTCCACTTAATGGAAGAAGCCAGTTCAATGGGATTTAGTGGAGGCTTTGAGCAAGGAAAACCGGATACGGCACTCCCCGAACTCAAAAATGTCATACCAGTAAAAGTAAAAGTGGTCAATCCTCAAAAACTCATTTTATCGCGACAGAGAGGCTGAAAGAAATTTATGATAGGAAAACAATTGCAGCGTTTACTTATTTGTATCGGCATCGGCCTAACGATTTCATTCCCGGCACTTGTCATCGCTCAAGAGACCACCGG
>JASFFJ010000259.1:0-9551 GCA_050124355.1 Desulfobacterales bacterium
GCCCTATAATACGGGTGCTATTGATTTCATCGCCTTGAAGGTAAACAGGAGAATAATCCTTGTTATCACTAATTAAGACAAGCTTATTGGGATGTTTCTCAAGCCTTTTAACCATTATCGTGTCATCAACTCCGATAGCGTATATGGCGCCTGCCAAGATATCTTTTTGAGATTCATCGATAAGAATAGTATCCCCATTTTTCATCTCAGGTTCCATACTGTTGCCGGAGATATCCATCAATACCATCTTGTTTATGGCACCTTTTGTGCGCAACCATTCTTTTCGAAAAGCATAATACCCTTCAATTTGAGATCCGACTTCAAAAGACCCGCCACCGGCGCTCAACCTGGCGATTACCTTCGGTATATTGTGAAATATAGTATCATTGGAATCAGCGAGATTATTAAATTGTTGACCTGATCCTGTTTCAACCCAGTCAGGGTTTAATCCAAAGGATCGATACAGCTGCAATATCCATCTGTCAGGGATAGAGTCTTTTTTTCTAGCTTGTGTTATCGCTGAACGGTTAATGTTCAAAGCGGTCGCCAATTCATTTTGTGAAGTTATTCCTGTCGCCTCAAAAACTCTTTGCAGAAAGGACTCAAATTTGGTTTTTGCCATATTATTTACCTGACTAATCGAATTAATATTTATTGTTTATATTAATAAACATATATTTTAATTAATTGCAACAATTTTTTTAAATCAGATAAAAAAATAGAGTTTAGTAAAACTGAAAAAGCATTTGTAGAAGTGCTTACCCATCGCGGAGTCGCACCATTAAAGTATAACAATCTTGATCTCAATAAAGAAATGCGAAATGTCTGATCAGGCTATTGTCGATACTTCAGTTATTATTGCATTGGAGAAAATAAACCACGCAGGTGTTCTGTACAAAATTTATTCGAGCATTCAATTGCTGGAATCCGTAAAATAGCGCATGCGGTATCTGAATCAAACGCTTCAGTTTCAACCTGGCTATCGACCACTAAAAAGGCATGGGAAAAAAACGGGCTCGGGATGAGCCGAAATGGTCAGGTTCGAATGCCTTGCTATAGAGAATTTTTGCATAATATAGAGTAATTATACCATTGTTTTTTTTTCTTGACTTTCTGGTCCATACAGTTGATTTTGCTAAATGCTGGCGTAAGCAGGACTGTTTTCTCTGAAGGACTCATTAAACCAACAGAAAGGAGGTAGTATTAAAATGAAAAAAGGTGTTTTTTTGGTAATTATTTTGGTTGTCTTTCTTTTGATGACGGGTTCAGCCTTCTGTGATGTCAAGAAGATACAGTGGGACAAGCCCAAACCCTGGGCAGAGCGCTTGACCGGTATTGAACTGGCGGATGAGTTGCCCCAGGAATTTATTGAAAAGGAGCCGTGGCTGAAGGATCAGCCCCAAAAAACGGTGGCTGTCGGAGGATATATCTGGCCCGAAGGATGGGAAGAGGCCGTCAAGGGTGTTGAATCCTTGTCTTTTTTTAACTTTGGAGGTTTGCCTCACGATCCTGCAATCGGTATTGCGATCGCCGCGTTTGAGGCCAAAACAGGTATCGACATCAATGCCCAGGCAATGGAAGAACTGGGTCTATGGCTGAAAACAGTTGCCGCCATGACCGCCAAAAGAAGTGAACCGCAGCTGCTTCATAACACGCCACTGCTCAGTTTGAGTCACATCGCCGCGGCCGGCTGGGCGGATAATATCGATTTCTTCTGGCCCGAAGAGGTACAAAAGCTGTATGGTGATGGTGCGGTAAGCTCGTGTAAGGTCGGTGACAGCTTTTGGGGTTCCGGATTTGTTTCCGTCAAACCATTTGTTCTCTTTTACAGACCTTCCATTCTGAAGGAAGCCACCGGCTCTGCCGAGCCACCCAAAACCTACCAAGAACTGCTGTCAAAAGCGAAGATGGTGGCGGAAAAAACCGATAAGTTCGGTCTGGCGGTACCAGGAAAAGACTATCGATACATATGGTATCAGTTGAGTGGACCTTTATACTCGATGGGCGGAAAATTCATAAATGACGGAAAATTTGATGTGACGAGCCCCGAATACAAAGAAATGTTTCGATATGCGGTAGATCTGATAAAAGAGGGTGCCGTGCCAACAGAAGCCCTCGGGTGGTCATGGACCGATGCGCCGGAAACGTTTGCGAGGGGGAGGGCGGCGATGCTTTTCGCGGGGGCTGTTAACACGACCCGCTTTAGAGACGATCCGCCGGCGGCAATTAAAGGTGACTGGGATTTTAGACCGCAGTTGGCCTGGCAAGAGGGAGATATCGGAATCGCGAGTATCGGAACCATCGCGGTTTGGTCTGTCAACAAGAATGCCAGCGAAGCAGAGAAAGCCGCGTCGCTGCTGTTTTTGGATCTGTACCGAAGTTATCAATCCCAGTGGAATGAAATTGGATTTGAGGGCAACGAATGTGCCGTGCCTGCGATGTACGATATGGACAGCATTAAAAAAGCGGTTTATAAACCTGAACAAAGGCGCGATTCGGTGCAGAACACCGGCGGCGAGTCCATGCCCGTCAATGGCGACCAGATGCTCAAATACCAGCATGAATGGTGGTCAAAAGCGGCCACCGGAGAGGTCAGTGTGGAAGAGGCGCTGAAAAACCTCGAAAAAGATGTAGAAGCGATTTCGCCATAAGCGGAGAGGTGAAATTTTAACAAAGCAAACACTCCCATAAGGCGGGGGTAAGCGGTGTCGCCCCTCTGTATGCCGGATTATTTAGAAAGTATCGCCGCATTATTTTCAATGCGGCGATACGTTGGCCTCTGAATTGTCTCATCAATTTCAGGGCGCCTGGTCTCAATTGGAAAAACTTATAGAGAGGCCTTGAGATCTAAAGAACTTACAAAATTTAAAATTTACGGCATATCAGTCGTTCTGAATTTTAATTCCAGCCGTTTAAACAACATGAAGAAGATAACAAATTTCAACGTGTCAGACGCCTGGTACGGCAGATTTCTTTCGTTGCCTGGAATTACCTTCGTCTTCCTTCTGATCGTATTGCCGGTCATATTCCTGATCGTGCTGTCATTTCTCCGTTATAATTTTGTAACACCGGTAGCATTCGTGGGGTTCAAAAATTTTTCGAATATATTTTCGGACCGACTTCTCACCCATGCGCTAAAAACAACCGGCATATATACTTTGGGCGTTACCAGCATCTCACTGATATTTGCCCTGGCCATATCATACGGGTTACACCGTCTCGGTCACCGGAGATTGTCAACCCTATACAGAACGCTGGCGATCTTGCCCTTTGCGGTGCCGCTGGTCCTTTCCGGTTTGATTTGGAGATGGCTGCTCGATCCGGCCATCGGCGTCATGAACTATCTGTTTATCCAAATGACGCCTTTTTCGGAACCGATAAATATTTTTGGTAACTCGACCATGGCCCTGATGGGTGTCATACTGGCCGATGCGTGGATTAAAATTCCGTTCATGACTATTTTTATTCTGGCAGCAATGGATGGTATCAATCAAGATTTGTACGAGGCGGCTGCAATCGATGGGGCCACTGTTTTATCGAAATTTTTCTACATCACGCTCCCCCTTTCCCGCAACGGAATTATTTATGGAATTCTGATAACGGCAATGTTTTCGTTTAGAACCATCGACGCGATCTGGAGCATGACCCGCGGCGGTCCGGGCAAAGCGACCTATCATATCGGCATTTACATTTTAGATAGGATGCTTTCGTTGATGAACCTGGGCCAGGCGGCAGTGATTGGTATCATTGTGTTTGTGTGTATTTCCTGCTTTTCGGCTGCAATGATAGCGTGGATGAAAAGAGACTAGAGGTCAGGTAGATGTCCGCGACAAAAAAAGTATCAGGTACATTTAATCGGATTCTTGAAAGCTACCTAACGGTCTACATCGGCCTGGGCGTGATATTTATTATTCTTCTATCGCCCCTTGTGCTTATGTGTTTCACCGCTTTCAAATCCCCGGCTGAAACGGAACTGTGGCCGCCGACCATCATCCCGCATGAAATTGATTTTGAGGCGTTTGCAGATGTTATCTTCAACAGTAAAATTCCCACGGCGATTTCAAACTCGCTTGTCATCAGCCTGTCTACCGTGGCCATCGTCGTCGTGGCCGCTACGTTTACGGCTTACGGCCTCAGCCGCTACAAATACAGGGGAAGCCGGGTTCTTTCATACTCGTTGTTGGCCACGAGAATCATCCCGCCCATTTCCCTGACCATTCCATTTTTCGCAATTTTTGCATGGATGGGCCTCGTCAACAAGAAACTTACCCTCATCATTCTCAATGTATACCTCAATTACCCGATCGTTACCTGGCTGCTGATCGATGCGTTTAATCGCTTTCCGAACGAGCTGATAGACTCTGCCAGAATAGACGGAGCCACTCGAAATCAGACGTTTTTCTTTATTGTGCTGCCCCTTACGGTGACTGCCATCGCTGCCGGAGCCATCATCACATTTCTTTTTACCTGGAATGAGTTTCTTTACGCCCTGACATTTACCCAGACGGAAGCGTCAATGCCGCTCACCGTCGGGATTTTCGAATTTGTGGGAGATGAGGTGGTTGAGTGGACCAGGCTTTGCGCGGTCGGCGTGTTTGCGAGCCTGCCCTCAATCATTTTCTTTATATTCGCGCAGCGCTACGTTGTCCAGGGTCTCACTGCCGGTGCTATCAAAGAATAATGGTCATAAGGGGCATTCATATGATTTATCTGAGAACTTTCGCAACCATCATACTCGTGATTCTTATCGTACCGGGATTTCTGGGATGCTATCCGAAGCCGGTGGGACCCATGGGTCCCAACGGTCGGCCGTTGACCTGGGAAGAGATGGGCAAGGGGCAGCGTAAAGAACATATGCGCATTGTGGTGCTGCCGCGAGCAGCGTCTCTGTTCGGCGGCTGGCGGCCCGAACGCTTTGCCAAGGTCGATTGTACCCTATGTCACGGACAGGAAGCGAAAACCGGAGACTTCAAGATGCCAACCGGGCACCTTCCGAGGTTTAGCGGAGAGGCTCTTTTGGGAACCGAGTTTGCGAAGCATCCCGACACCACCCGGCTGAAGCTGGATCACCTGGTGCCGATGATGTCAGAGACCCTTGGACTGAAAAGCTTCAGCCTCATTACCCGCAGCGGGTTCGGCTGTTACTCCTGCCACCTGGGGCCGACCGGCCCTATGTTCGGGAACTGAAGGCATGTTTCCCAATAACGATCCGGGATAGAGATACTGGAGGAAAAAAACTATTGCCGGAAAGATTAGCATTAGATCCTTCACTATAAATATATTTTGAGACATAAAAAATGGAGGAAAATTTCACGGCCTCGATAGCTGAGCAACTATTCTGGCTAGAAAATTAAGGAGGAAAATCCATGTCTGCAATAAAAGTAGTTGAAGATTTATTGACCTCGGGAAAAATAACGCGACGTGAATTCATGACACGGATCTCTGCTTTAGGTATGGCAACCGCTGTGTCTCCCTTGTTGCTGGCGCATCCTGCTCGAGCGGAGTCTCCCAAAAAAGGCGGTCGCCTCAGAGCCGGTATGGCGGGAGGTGCAACCACTGACACATTGGATCCGGCGACCATGACCGACTATGTTCCCCTTTTTATTTTGTTTGGACAGTTGCGCAATTGTTTGACGGAGGTCGATTATGAGGGCAACGTTACCCCCGAGTTAGCTGAAAGTTGGGAAGCCTCAAAGGACGCTAAAAAATGGATCTTCAACCTTCGCAAGGGGATCGAATTTCACAGCGGCAAAACCATGGACGCTGAAGATGTGATTTTTTCGATCAGTCATCACCGCAAAGAGGCATCCAAGTCTGGTGGGAAAGCACTTCTTAAATCGATCACCGACATTACGGCAGATGGCAAACAGCGAGTGATCTTCACTCTGAAAGCCGGCGATGCCGACTTTCCTTATATTGTGAGCGATTATCATCTCCAGATCATGCCGAAGGACACTAAAGATTTTGACAAAGGCGACGGAACCGGCCCTTACATGTTAGTAAAACATGAACCGGGTGTGCGCTGCCTAACCAAACGTAATCCAAATTATTGGAAGGCCGGGCGCGGGCACT
Source organism: Desulfobacterales bacterium (assembly GCA_050124355.1). Taxonomy (GTDB): domain Bacteria; phylum Desulfobacterota; class Desulfobacteria; order Desulfobacterales; family JAFDCJ01; genus JAFDCJ01. Next base: position 6,073 of record JASFFJ010000259.1, read on the forward strand.
TTGACGAAGTGGAGACTATTTGTATCTCCGATGTGACCGCCCGAACCAACGCATTAAAATCAGGTCAGGTGGATTATATCAACCGCTGTGAGCGAAAAACCGCCCATTTACTGAAACGAGTAGCCGGAATCCAGCTTTTGTCTGCCACCGGCACGACCCATTACACCCTGCCCATGCTTGCGGATGTTCCACCGTTTGACAACAATGATGTTCGCTTGGCCTTAAAGTACGCCATCGACCGTGAAGAATTGGTCAAACGGATTCTACGAGGTTTCGGACAGGTGGGCAATGATCATCCCATCGGTCCCAATCAGCGCTATTTTGCTTCGGAATTGCCGCAAAGAACATTCGACCCGGAAAAAGCCCGTTTCCATATGAAAAAGGCCAGTGTGGAGGGAGAAACCCTCAAATTTCATGTGGCCGATGCTGCTTTTGCGGGCGCGGTTGACACTGCCGTACTCATTCAAAACCAGGCCGCCAAGGCAGGAATAAACATTGAGGTGGTCCGGGAACCGGATGACGGTTACTGGTCCAATGTCTGGATGAAAAAACCTTGGAGCGCGTGTTACTGGGGCGGGCGACCCACTGAGGATTTGATGTTTAGTATCGCTTATGCTTCCGATGCAGCCTGGAACGACAGCCACTGGAAGCACCAGCACTTCGACAAATTGTTACTGGAGGCGCGTGCCGAGCTCAATGACACCAAACGAAGGCAGATGTACGCTGAAATGCAACGTATTGTCAGAGACGAAGGCAGTGTTATCATTCCCATGTTCGCCAGCATCGTAGAGGCAGCCAGTACAAAACTGAAATATGTGAACTATGCGGCCAATTATGAATCAGATGGCGGCAAATTGGCCGAAAAATGGTGGTTCGCCTAAGTCCATGAATCCTGTCAATTTGACTCAACATATCAAAGTGATTGAAAACATGTGGATATCTATGCGTGATGGGTGCCGCCTAGCTGCCCGGGTCTGGATGCCGGTAGATGCCGTTAAAAATCCAGTACCGGCCATCTTAGAATACCTGCCTTATCGCAAGCGTGATGGAACGGCTGAACGCGACGAATTGACGCATCCCTATTTTGCAGCATACGGGTATGCCTGTGTCCGGGTAGACATGCGCGGAAACGGTGATTCCGACGGCCTGATGTTTGACGAGTATGCGCAGCAGGAACAAGATGATGCACTGGAAGTCATCGCATTTTTGGCCTCTCAACCTTGGTGCAGCGGGCGTGTCGGCATGATTGGAATCAGCTGGGGCGGTTTTAATGCGCTGCAGATAGCAGCGTGCCGGCCACCGGCATTGAAGGCGATTGTTTCGATCTGCTCCACCGACGACCGCTATGCGGATGATATCCACTATATGGGGGGGTGTCTTCTTAACTATAATTTAGGATGGGCGACCACCATGCTGGCATATTCCAGTCGCCCGCCTGACCCCATGATCGTCGGTGAGGATTGGCAGAAGATATGGCTGAATCGTTTGGAAAACCTGCCTCACTTGGCTGAGACGTGGTTGAAACACCAAACGCGGGACGAGTATTGGAAACACGGCTCAATCTGCGAAAATTATTCGGATGTCGAGATCCCGACATTGCTGGCCGGCGGCTGGGCCGATGGCTATTCAAATGCCATATTTCGGATGGTTGAAAATCTAACCTGTCCTAGAAAAGCGATTATCGGTCCATGGGCTCACAAATATCCGCATTTTGCCAAACCTGGACCACAGGTGGGATTTCTGCAGGAATGCCTGCGCTGGTGGGACTATTGGTTAAAAAATATTGAGACCGGGATTGTTCATGAGCCGACGGTCCGGTTATACATGCAGGAAAGCCTGCCACCTCAATCCTTCTTTGAAAACGTCCCAGGCCGATGGATCAGTGAGCCTGAATGGCCGCCACGGAACGTGAAACTGAAAACCTATTACTTGGGAAATGGTATTTTACAGGATACTCCCGGACGCGGTGTGATGACTATCTCTTCCCCTCAAACCGTCGGTGCGCATGGCGGACGTTGGTTTGCTTTCGGCTCCGGTCCCGAGCTTCCACTGGACCAACACATCGATGACCGGGGATCAGTGACCTTTGTTTCGGAACCATTGAAAAACCGTACAGAAATTTGTGGGGCGCCAGTATTTTCAATTGAAGTATCTTCGGATCAATCGCATGCTTTTTTGGCAGCCAGGCTGTGCGACCTGCGGCCTGACAACCAAACGTCTCGTATCACCTATGGTATTTTAAATCTGACTCACCGTGATTGCCATGAGAGCCCCAAACCTTTGGTTGCGGGTCAAATCTACCGGATCAACATCCGGATGAATGAGATCGCCTGGGCATTGCCGGCCTCACATCGGTTGTGCTTGTCTCTTTCTAATGCATATTGGCCCCTGGTCTGGCCCTCGCCCCGGCGTAACAAATTAGCCGTCTATCTCGAAAAAAGCCAATTGCATCTGCCCATCCGGCCGATACGACAGGAGACGCCGATCCGCTTTCCATCACCCGAGTGTGCCCCACCCTTGGAACAGATCATCCTGCGCAATCCAGCATTGGATTGGACTGTCGAGCGGAATGCAGATAAGGGTTCGGTCATCACTCGTTACAAAGACGACTACGGCGAGGGCATCATCCTTCCCCATGGATTGCAAGCAAGCTTAATAGGACAGGAGACATGGCGCATTGGCTCCGACGATCCATTGAGCGCCAGAGCTGAACTCAACTGGCAAGTGTTTACCGGACGGAAAAATTGGTATGTCACCAGTGATATTCACAGCGCCATGTGGTCGGATGAAAATTGGTTTTATATGACTGCCAATATTCAAGCAAAACATTGTGCTCATGTTGTTTTTAAAAAAAGCTGGAACACCAGAACTCCCCGCCATTTCCTATAATCTCCATGGCAGATATTTTGTTGATTCAAAAAAAATAAGGGATAGCCCGAGTGGGCTATCCCTTAAAGAAAGGAAGGGGTGGAATGAGTGAAAAGATATTTATAGCGAAAGGTTTCTTTTATTGCCGTTATTAAACGCGGTTCATATCTCTTAAATTAATAAGATTTGAAAATGGCCGCTGGTTAAGATGCACGCGCAATAAAGAAAGCCTTTTAATACCACCATAGCAAAATTCTTGCCAGAAAAGATTAAATGAAAATTCTATAACATTTCAAACAGTTACTTTTATCGTCAGGATTTAAAAAATAAAATGGATAAATATTTGTCAATTTTTAGATCAGTGGTGTCAAAAAATTGATAGTTTGCTATTTCTCTTTATAGGCTGTTTCTTGTCTTTTTTAGCCTAATAGCCCCCAGCTAAGGGGTAGATTCCGATAGCGATTTTAGGCATAAGCTTGACACTCCCGTAAAAAGTCTATCTGCCGTCATGCCGGACTTGATCCGGCATCCAGAACCCCTTGAATTTACTGGATTCCGGCTTTCGCCAGAATGACGTTAAATCGGAAGAATTGACTTTTTACGAGTTTATC
>JASFFJ010000260.1:0-9551 GCA_050124355.1 Desulfobacterales bacterium
ATATTCTTAACTATCGTTTTAGCCCGTTCCCTGGCATCCAAAGAACCGTTACTTTCCCAGTCATTTCTATCTGTTTTATCGCTGACCCCATTGCTTTGAAAATATTCATTGCGAATATAACGCAAGGTATGGTCGGACATTAAATAATTACCACCCGGTCCTACCTCTTTAATGGCATCATAAGCCATATGTGCTTCATCCACTGTTATACCTTCCAAAATTTTACAGGCCATTCCAATAATCTCATCATCAATGACATATTGTTCATACGAAATACATAGCATCGACTCCAGCATTCCGGCAGCATGGTGAATGTAGTTGTTGCCCCCCATTACAGCAAGGGCAGAGGTAAATGCCTTTTCCCAGCCTGCCTGGGCATCCGGAATTTTGGAATCGCTTAGTCCGGAAGAAGCATAATTGGGCACCTTTGCAAATTCGGCTAGCTGGTGAATTGCGGTTTGCATCATGCCGAATTCAACGCCGCCACCTTGATAGCCCATAGAGCGCATATCCGCCATACCCGGCAAGCCGCCATATAAAACCGGCGCACCGGCATTAGAGAGTTGATGGACAGTGATACCGGCAAGTTCCTCTGCATGGGTTTGCACCAATGTGCCGGCCATGGTCATTGGCGATGTGGACCCGGACATTGGGGCACTGGCAATAGCAACCGGCACCATTTGTCGGGCTGCCTCACACACATTCTTTACGGACTGTGTGCAAAATTTGAGTGGACTGATGATCATGCAGGCTGCGATTGAAAAAACCGGCTTTTTTCTCAGCTTATCTCTTCCGCCAACAACCATTGACGCCAATTCAACTGCGTCCTGAAGCCCTTTCTCGAGGTCGCAGCCGAACATAATATGCTTGGTGGTGCCAAGCATAGGGGCAAAAAGAGAATTAACATCGTAGTATTCGATGGGTACGTCATGGGGTATGGCACACCGTTGAAAAAAGTGTATGTTGTCCAATCGGTCAACCAGTCTGGCCACATTATAAATATCTTTGAGCAATCCCTGCCGAACTTGGCCGGTATCAAGATCAACTACTTTTACAGCAGATCCGCCAGTCCCGGCATACACCCGGTCACTGCCTAAATGCAGATCATTCTTGCCATCCCTGCTGTACAGGATAAATTCAGCCGGTGCTTGGGCAACCATTTCTTCAACCAATTTTCTTGGGAAGTAAATCCGTGCCTTTTTCCGATCGACCTTACAGCCCGCCTTATTAACCATAGACAGCATATCGTCGAGGCCTGTTTCAAATGTCAGCCCGATATGTTCAAGGACATCCAACGATTTCTGATGTATCGTCACGATCTGCCCTTGGTTCAAGGGCCGATAGAGGTTTCCTATTCGTCCGCCTTTGCCCATTTTGTTCTCCTTTCCTCCGGATTTCAGGTTCCAAATACCTATTCCCGTTCATTTAAGCAACCTTATCATGTAATTTTTATTTTTATTTAGACAAACATATATTGACAATATATTTTAAATATATTATTGGAAAAACCAAAAGGATTTTTTTGATCGTTTGTTGTTCATATTGAGGTCATTAGACAATTAACCGAACAGTATTAACTCAGTATAGCCGAATTTATATTTAACCTTATAATTTCATAAGGGTAATCGAATAATTTCGATAGATTCCGGCTATTTTAACAATCTAACATTTACTGAAGGGAGGAAATCGTATGATTGCAAAAAGCGTACACCCCGGGGTTGAACAAATGAAAAAAGCCCTAACCGAAGGCAAGTGTTCACGGCGTGAATTTTTGCGCACCGTCACATTGCTGGGTGTTTCCGCAACGGCTGCATATAGCATGGCAGGGCTGCCGAATTTTGTGCCGTCTGCCAATGCTGCCGGACAGAAAATGGGCGGAGTACTGAAATTTGGCATGCCGATTCAGGAAATGTCCGATCCGGCCAGATATGATCAGATCGAAAAATCTGTCATTTCAAGACATATCGTCGAATACCTGGTGGAAACCGGCCCGGATAACATCACACGCCCGGCGCTGGCCGAAAGCTGGGAAGCATCCGACGACCTGAAAATCTGGACCTTTCATTTGCGCAAAGGGGTCAAATGGTCCAATGGCGATGAGTTCAATGCAGATGACGTGGTGTTTAACTTCACCCGCTGGCTTGATCCGAAAACCGGGTCCTCCAACGTCGGCCTCTTCGACGCCATGCTGGAACCAACCGAAGAGAGGGATGCCAAGGGCAACCCGATCAAACGGATGTCCGAAGGCGCAGTGGAGAAAGTCGACAATCATACGGTCAGACTCAACCTGAACGCGCCGGTGCTGTCGATTCCTGAAAACCTTTACAACTATCCCACCGCCATCGTCCACCGCGATTTTGAGAAAGAAGGCGGGAATCTTTCTAAAAACGCGGTGGGCACCGGTCCTTATACCCTCGAAAAATTCGAGGTGGGCCAGGGTGCAGTCTTGAAAAAGCGCCCGGAACCTTATTGGGGCGGTGAGGTCTTCCTGGATGAAATTCAGATTGTTGACCTGGGTCAGGATCCCGGTGCCTATCTGGCCGCCATCGCTTCGCAGCAGGTTGATGCAATCTATACTCTTGACCTGACAACCCTGGAAGCGACAAAGTCGATTCCGGGCATCAAGGTGGTCGAAATCCCATCGGCTCAAACTGGTGTTATTCGCGCAAAAGTGACCAAAAAACCGTTTACCGATGTCCGTGTACGCAAGGCCGTCCAGAAGTGCTGTGATGCCAAACGCATGCTCGATATCGCCCTTCAAGGAAAAGGGATCCTTGGGGAACACCATCACGTGGCCACGATCCATCCCGAATATTTCCGCCTTCCACCGGTTAAGCAGGATATTGAAGGTGCAAAAAAACTGCTTGCTGAAGCCGGCTACCCCGATGGTATTGACTTGACCTGCAGTTGCGGCAATATCGACGGTGTATGGGAACAAGATAGCGTGGCCGTGCTTAAAGAAGATTGTGCAAAAGCCGGAATCAATATCAAAATAGACTTAATGCCGACAGCCAAATATTGGGATATTTGGGACAAGGCGACTTTCGGCCTAACCTTCTGGACCCATCGCCCGCTGGGCGTTATGGTACTGGCCCTGGCCTACCGCTCCGGTGTGCCCTGGAATGAGAGCAGCTACAGTAACCCGGCATTCGATGCCGCCCTGGCGGAAGCGGAAGGGATCCTGGACGTGGAAAAACGCCGGGTCAAGATGGAGAAGGCTGAGAAAATCCTGCAGGATGACGCGGTTATCGTCCAACCTTTTTTCCGATCCGTATTCACGGCGGTTCGTGAAAATGTCGTCGGCTTTGAAATGCATCCAACCAGGTACTACCGCTTCCATAAGGTATCCCTGGCGTAGTCAATTCAGCCAAAGTCGGGGTCTCGGGGGTGCTCCGGCGCCCTCGGGCCTATTCGCTGTAAATAGTTTCTCTCATGCCGAAAAAAAAGAATCACATCAAGTCCCTGCCACTCAATGAAATGGCGTACCAAAAGATCAAAGAGCTCATTATGACCTTAAAGCTGGGTCCAAGGGATCAGGTTGATGAAGAGTGGCTATCCAAAAATCTTTCTATCGGCCGTACGCCCATCCGGGAAGCGCTGTTTCGTTTGAATGCCGAGAAACTTCTTGAAACGGTTCGCGGGCGAGGGTTTTTTGTCCGCGATATCACTTTGGACACCATCAAAGATCTGTTCGAAACCATGCTGATTCTGGAACGATCGGCGGTGGCCCTGGCAGCCAAACGAATTCGACCGGATCAAATTAAAGATCTCCAACGGATAAATCACGCTGTCGGGGAAGCCTGGGAGAAAAAGAACTATTTGCGGGTAACACTGTTAAACAGCAAGTTTCACAACATTATTTACCATGCGACGGATAATTCCTTTTTAATTTCTTATCTTGACAATTTACAACTTCAATCCCAGCGTCTGGCCTATATGTGCTTTAGCAAGACACTTGCATCTTATGACATGGAGTCTCACGCCGAGTTGGCTATCAGGGATCACCAGTCATTGATCGATTTTCTCAAGCAAGGTGCCGACGTCGAAGCCATAAAGGTTATCTCCGAACACGTCAAGCTCTTTCAACGTCGCATAAATCATTTTATACTGCCTTCACTTGATATTTTGGATACCGTAACGCCACTATAGAGGGGGGTTAATTCGACATGCGCCATTGATGGCTAACCACATTTTAAATAAATTCGGAAGATGCAGCATATTAGAGATATGTCAGGGAACTCGCTTCGCTCGCACCTTGACCTACGTAATGATGAGAAATTTGGAGACGATTGGAGACAAACATTGGGCGTTAACAAATACCGGGCAGCCGGTGTTCATCATCGCCGTGAGCCATCGTCGGATGCCATATTTCGAAAACCTCGTAGGTCAGGTTGCGCCGCAGGCGTTACCTGGCTTGAAAAACTAAAATAAAGTATGGGAGTTAAACAAGGTGGAATTAATCGCAATCCATGATAATTGTTCCGGCTGCGGCACATGTCGGCTGGCATGCGCCATTCGAAATTTCCAAGAAGTCAATCCATCCAAATCATTGTTGCGGATTGAAGGGCGCTTTCCGGCTCCGGGCAATTATCGTATACACCTCTGCGACCAGTGCGGCGTCTGCGCCGACAACTGCCCGGAGGACGCCATTCATCTAAAAGATGGAGCCTTTCTGGTAGATACAGATGCATGTACGGGGTGTTTGACATGTGTCGAAGTATGTCCGCATGACGTCATGTTTGAGCAAAAAGACTCTGATATTCCCGTAAAATGCAATATTTGCGGGGAATGCGCGCAAACCTGCCCGCGAGATGCGATTGTGTTGGTTGAAGATCAGCAGAGTGCGATGGCCTAAACGGTGCGTACGAATTTAAAAAGGTGAGACCTTTACGGTTAAATAGACGAACTGAAATCCACCATCCCGTCATTCTCGTGGGGCCTGTGCCGGACTCGATCCGGTAGCGGGAATCCAGTAATCACAAGACCTTTTTCTGGATTCCGGCTCTCCGCTCCGCTGCGGCCGGAATGACGAGTTTAGTTGCCGAGTTAATAACAAATTTTGACCAGGTTTTAGAGAAATGAGGTGATTGATTATGTATGGTTATGCGGGCACTATTTTGCGCGTCGATTTGAATAATTTTAGCGTTCGAAAGGAGCCGTTGCCTGAGTCCCTGGCGCAAAATTTCCTCGGCGGCAGAGGCTTTGTGGCGAAAATGTTGTATGACGAGATTCCACCGAATATCGCGCCCTATGATCCGGAGAACATGTTGATTGCCGCCACCGGCCCGCTCACCGGCCATTTCCTGCCGGCCAGCGGCAAGACCCATTTCGGCACCAAATCCCCAGCCACCGGCGGCTATGCCGACAGTAATATGGGCGGACATTTTGGACCGCAGTTGAAATATGCCGGTTATGATGTGCTGATAATCACCGGTAGAGCAGCCGAACTCAGTTATTTATTGATCACTGATGACAGGGTTGAGATTCGGCCGGCGGCGGAATACCATGGACAGGGTTCGCTGACGGTGGAAAAAAATCTTAAGGATCATCTGGGAGATGACTATCAGATTATTACAATCGGACCGGCCGGAGAAAATCAGGTCCGCTACGCCTGCATCTCCCATGATTTCGGACGCCAGGCCGGAAGGACCGGCGTCGGGGCGGTGATGGGAAGTAAAAATCTAAAAGCCATTGCGGTAAAGGGTACCGGAAGTATCCCGGTTGCCAATCTGAAAAAGGCCTATTTAAAGGGCAAAGACGCCTACCAAAAGGTCAAGGCCAAGCCCGGCTTTGAAGGATGGACGCCGGAGGGCACCGCCGGCTTAACCAACTGGGCCAACGAGGTCGGGGTATTTCCCACTCGAAATTTTCAAACATCCTACGCAAAACATCATAAAAATATCAACGGCCAGGCGATTCTTGAGCGACTGAAAATAACCGACAAGGGCTGCTTCGGCTGTCCCACCCCCTGTGGAAAGTATGGACATACCAAAACATCGTTGGGTTCGGCCTATGTGGAGGGGCCTGAATATGAGACCATTTCTTTATTCGGTGGAAATTGCGTGTTGAAGACCATCGAGGAAGTGGCTTATGCCAATTATTTATGCGATGAACTGGGTATCGATACCATCTCTGCCGGTGTGGTAATCGGGTGGGCCATCGAATGCTTTCAGAAAGGAATTTTAACCCGGGAAGACATTGGCAGAGAGATCGATTTTTCAGATCTGGATTCGGTTGTTTACCTATTGAATAAGATTGCCGGGCGGGAAGGCATCGGCGACCTGTTGGCCGAAGGTGTCAAGCTTGCCGCGCAAAAGACGGGTAACGACTCGGAGCGATTTGCCATCCATGTCAAGGGGCTGGAGTGGACGGGCTACGAATGCCGCAATGCCCCTTCGATGATGCTGGCGTATCTGACAGCTGATGTGGGGGCCCATCACAACCGGGCCTGGGTGCTGGGGCACGACGTCGCCGGCGCCTGGACCAACGTGCACGATCTGATTGCTTCCGGGGGCGGCGATGAAGCTCAGCCCAAGGCAATTGTCAGCGACCGCAGCGCCGAATATGTCATTGCATCCCAGCATACCCGTTCTCTGTTTGATGCTTTAGGAAACTGCCGGCTTCAAATGATGGAGCTGGGCTTTGAGGAAGAACACTATGCCGAACTGTATTCGCTGATCACCGGAACGTCGAAAAGCTGGCAAGATCTGCTGGGGATTTCCGAACGCATCTGGCAGCTTACCCGGGCGTTTTCGGTGCGGGAGATAGAGGGCTTCGGCCGGCATCTCGATTTTCCCCCGGCACGCTTATACGAAGACCCCATTGAAGATGGGCCCAACCAGGGACATGTTATCGTCAAGGAAGATATTCATCAGTTGCTGACCTGGTACTATGCCGCGAGAGGGTGGAGTGAAAACGGAATTCCAACCAGAGAAGCTTTGATAAGTGCCGGTCTAGCAGAAGTAGTTGAAGAGTTCGAAAATAGAGGACTATTAGAAAATGAAGGTTGATTGGTTGATTAAGTTGATAGGTTGATAAATTTGAACTGTGACCCGATTTAACCCAATCAACTTAATCAACCAGTCAACTATTCCAGAAGGAGGCAAGATATGGGAAGAATATTTACTCCGACAGAAAACGATTTCGGCAAAACCGATGCGGTGGTGGTCGGAGGCGGTATCGTGGGCACGTCGACGGCGTTCTGGCTTTCCAGGGCGGGGTTGGATGTTGTGCTGGTGGAGATGCGCGACGGCCTGTCGACCTTGACGACACCGGCATCGGTGGAATGTTTTCGGGCACAGTTCACTGAGCCGGCCATGGCGGCCCTGGCGATACCAAGCATCGAGATGTTCGAACATTTTGATGAAGTTATCGGCCTGCCTGGCTATAGCATTTCCATCAAACAGCAAGGATATCTTTTTCTCACCGATAATCCGCAAACGGTCGACGATCTCAAAGAAAATGTCGATCAGCAACACCGATTAGGAGTTACAGACTCGGAATTTTTGAAACGAGATGAGATCCTGGACCGATTTCCTTTTCTTTCTCCTTCTGTACTGGCTGCTACCTTCAGACAGCGGGACGGGTGGCTGTCATGCCATGAAACAACCCAGGGATTTGCCAAAGGCTGCGACGCCAGGTTTTTGATCAACACCAAAACCACCGGTATCCAAATGGATGAGCAGGGGGTTTGTGGCGTGGAAACGGATCGCGGAAATTTTCAGACCCGTGTCGTCGTCAATGCGGCCGGTCCCTTTGCGGCTGAGATAGGGCGGATGGCCAACCTGAATCTGCCGCTGGAGCCGGTTCGCCGGCAAAAGGTCTATATAAAGACCTCTGTTAAGATTCCTCAAGATGCGCCTTTTACAGTAGATGTCGATAACAATTCCTACTGGCGCCCTGAACCGGGTGGAGTGCTTGTGGCCTGGGTAGATTCGGACGAGCCGGTGAGTCCGCCTTCTGAAAACGTCCATACAGACTGGGAGTTTCCGGCCATAACCCTGGACAAGGTCAAGCGCTTGGCACCGTTTTTCCAGGAGGTCGAAAAGACTGTCAGGCAACCCGATATGACGACGTCGGGCGGATTTTATGTCTACACGCCCGATGACCAGCCCTTGATCGGGCCGGTCCCGGAAGTGCCGGGATTTTATGTCAACTGCGGGTACTGGGCCGGCATTATGCTTTCTCCCCAGGCGGGCAAGCGGATCAGCGAACTCGTGACCGGCCAGATGGATCCCAAGGAAAATCCATTACGGCCGACACGCTTCAAAGAGGGACTTGGGGAAAAGGGGAAGACGCTGATGAGCCACTAGATCAGACTACGTTATGTATCCGCAAAAAAAGCTGTCTTTTTGGGCCGAAGCGGTTTTATCGTAAGTGCAATAATATACTCGATATTTGATACTGGATAGCCGCTGCATTTCTTCAGATTTTTAGAAGGAGTTATAAAATTCTCGCAACCATGATTGCAGTGATTCCGATACATTAAAATACAAGTAGGGAGATTCGGCTATGCTATTAGGATTACACACGTACAGTCTTCATCTACACGGCATGGGCCAAAACTGGGGCGGCTTCAAGCTTAAATGGGAGCCGGTTTGGGACATCTTCGGCCTCATGGACGAGGCCAAGAAGCTGGGGCTCGACGGTCTGCATTTGACCGCTGCCGATCTGGGTGCCACCGATCAGGACCACCTGCGCGATGTGCGCCGGGCGGCTGAGGAAAGAGAATTATTTCTGGAGTATAATTTCTCGTTGGACGCATCCGAATACGACGATCGCCTGACCCATACCATGGAAGAGGGTATCGCCATTGCCGAGTCGATCGGTTCGGATATCGGTAAAATCAGCATGGACGTGAAGAGACCCCATCCCGTATGTGGCTCTGCCTTTCATCCTGAGGTTATTCCCCAACTGGAAAAAATCGCCCGCAAGGCCGAAGCGGCTGCTCCCGTCGCTCAGAACGCCGGGGTGCGGATCTGTTTGGAGAATCACACCGAAGCCTTCAGTGATGAAGTGCTCTGGATAATCAACCGCGTCAATCATCCGTATGTAGGGATCTGTGTTGACACAAACAACTCGCTGATGGTGGGAGAAGATCCGCTGACCGCTATCCGCAAGCTGGCGCCCGTCTCTTTTACCAATCATTTTTCCGATCACCGCATCGATATTGATCAATACGGCTGTCGCATTACCGGGGTGGCAACTGGCAGCGGAGATGTCCCCATGCGGGAAGCTTATCAAATCATCAAAGCCAATCCCAATATGAAGCGACTTAACATCGAAGTGGAATTCGATCCCGGAGCAGACGGTCGCGAGGAAGCCCGTCGCCGGGAGTATCAGGCCGTTGTCGACAGCATCCGCTTCACCCGCGAGGAGCTGGGTGTCGGGCGATAGGCAAATTGAATATTGAAGAATGAAGATTGACGAATTGTGGTTATCGCTCTCCCACCGGGGCGTAGGTCTTATGCCCTATGGGCCGGAGGCCGAGGCGTAGACGCAAAATTCCCTACGAGCCGGAGGCTTTGCTCTGCTTTTAATTTACTTAATCA
>JASFFJ010000261.1:0-9541 GCA_050124355.1 Desulfobacterales bacterium
CAACGCCGTCAATACGGCTGAGGACATCGCGCAGGCGCAGGGTGGCATAATTGCTCAGGTAAAGCTCGTCAAAACGGCCGTCCTCAGAGAAAAGTGAGATAATCAGCACAATATTGGTGGATTTTTTCTTGGTATTGACACCCTGCCGCTTGACTTCCTCCGGCAGTTTGGCCTCCGCCAGTTTGACGCGGTTTTGCACCAGGACCTGGGCCATGTCCAGATCCGTGCCGACATCGAAGCTCACCGTCAGGTTGTAAGACCCGTCACTGGCGCTGGTGGAAGACATGTAAATCATGTTTTCAACACCATTGACCTCCTGCTCGATGGGGGCGGCGACCGTTTCGGCCACCACCTGTGCGTTGGCGCCGGGGTAGGTGGTGGAGACCGCCACCGTGGGCGGTGTAATCTCGGGGTACTGGGCGATGGGCAACACACCCACGGATACCGCGCCGGCAATCACGATCACGATAGAGATGACACTGGCAAAGATAGGATGTTCGATGAAAAATTTGGAAATCATATTAGGAGCCCTTTTCCGCCTCCTTGTCGGCTTGAGCGTTATCGCCTTGAGACGGTGTTGCAGCAGGTTTTGCCTTGTCTTTCCCGGCTTCGGCAGCGGCTCTGAAGGCTGAAGCCGTCAGCGATTTCATGTCGGTCTGTTCCGGGTCGACCTTCGCACCAGGTCGGGCCCGCTGCAGCCCGTTGACAACGACCGAATCATCGGGTTGCAGCCCCTCCTCGATCACGCGCAGGCCATCCACCAGCTGGCCCATGCGAATCGGTCGTTTTTCCACCATGTTCTCGCTGTTGACCGCCAGCAGGAAACGTCCGCCCTGGTCGGAACCGATGGCGCGCTCAGTCACCAGCAGGGCATTGTCGCGCTTGTCGACGGGCATGCGGAGACTAACAAAAAGACCCGGAAGGAGCACCGGCGCGGGGCCCGGGTTGGGAAAAACCCCCCTCAACTGCAACGTGCCGGTTTCCTTGTCAACACCGGATTCTGCAAAATCCAGTTCTCCCTGGTGGGGATAGCCTTCTTCATTGGCGAGCTCGAGGAATACCGGGATATCCGCCTCGCTTACCGGTTCTTTGGCGGGATCTATATCTTTTTCCTGGATTTTATTGCGATTCATCGCCATGGCCTTGAGCAAATCCCGTTCATTGAGGTTAAAGTAGGCATACATGGGGTCATAGCGGGTGACCTTTGTCAGCAGGGTCGGCTCACGTTCACCGACCAGGTTACCCAGGTCCACGAGATTGCGGCCAACACGGCCGGTAATCGGGGCCGTGACTTGGGTGTAGCTCAAATTCAGGTTGGCCTTCTCGACCTTGGCCTTGGCCCGCAGCACAGCCGCCCCGGCGACATCACGCTCACCGCGCCACTTGACCACATCGGTCTCGGCACCGGCTTTCTGCTTAAAAAGTTTCTCGGCCCGCTTAAATTCGATCTCGGCCCGCTTTAGTTGGGCTTCGGCACTGCGCAATTCTGCATTGGCCGCATTCAGCTCCGCTTGATATTCACGGGGATCGATGACAAAGAGCAATTCGCCTTTCTCGACCTTGGTACCGGGGGTAAAGTTCATACTCTGCAGAAAACCGGCCACCCGGGCCCGTACTTCGACCTCTTCAAACGCGTGGGTAGTGCCGGTAAACTCCAGATAGTCGGTAACCGCCTGTTGCAGGGGCTTCGCCACGGTCACCTTGGGCGGTGGCGGTTCAACGTATTCGTTACGCTGGCTACCACAGGCCAAAAACGTCCAGATGAACAGTGAAATCAACGTTATCTGAGCGAAATTATGTACAGCAGCTGCTCTGGAGAGATTATTCATATGTATTCTCCTTTACGTATCATTAATCAGAGAGGATAAATCCAAACGGACAGATTAACATTAACCTTGTTGACGCCATCTACATTTTTTACAATTTCTGCGATTCGATTTTTTTCTTTCTGGGATACAGCCATCCCAGATATATTGGCCTCGCCGATCTTCGACACTGCGATGTCAAGTGTGCTGATGTCAATATTATTTTCCAGCAATTCGGCATGAATTTTTCTTTCTGTAGACAATCTCGACATTGAAGAAAGGGCATCGAGGCTGCATGATTGAATATCATCAGATTGAACGGAATTCATGATGAGGGCAGTAATCGTCCTTGCTTTCAATTTTCCCGTGTTAATTACTAAGTCATAAAGTGACGGTGTATCAATATCGATCCTAAAAGCATAACAGACTGAAGCCTTTTATCATCGAACAGTCCAACACCTAAGTTTTGAGCCACTATCTGCGCGATTTCATTCCCATTGGTGCCGAAGCTAGCGGTTATGGTGATTAGCGGCATTGATATTCCTCCTTATTTCCTATTTTAATCCCACGAAAATTAATAGCTGGAAATTTCCCCAGATCCTTGACAATGGCAGTTTTTATCGTGTGAAATTTCTATCTGTCTTCGAATAGCTCCATAAGAATGGGATATCATATAAGTAGGGATTCTAAACCATTATTGCAAGGTGCGAGGCGTTTTTAAAAATCAGCGGGCATTAGCAAGGTGGCTCTGTCGGTTTCTCGATTCGAGTACCTTTCTGAACCGGATACGGTCCGTGCCTCTGATGATACCATTTATTCCCCTTCTTGATGCGTTGTTATACGTACATCGTTTGATACCAGCACTTCGCCCTCACCCCGCAACTCGCAACCCGATTACTTGGCCATCAAATAGGCGACCGCCTCCTCCAGGCCGTCCAGGGTCAACTCAAACATGGGAAAGATCTCACGAATGATGTTAATGGTGTGGGTGTAGTTCCACATGGCAGCCGGTACCGGATTCAGCCAAACGGAATGGGGAAATGTATCTGCGAGAAAATTGAGACACTCAAGGCTGGGCTTGCCGCTGCGCTCTTCGATGTGAATGGAGCCGTCGCTGGCCATCAATTCGTAAGGCGCCATGCTGGCGTCTCCGACCATGATGAACCGTGTTTGGGAGTCCAGACGGACAAATTCTTCAATCCGCTGGGGCTTTTTATACCGCGCCGGATCTTCCCAGAGAGTGGAATAAATCGTGTTGTGGAAAAAATAAGTCTTTAATTCTTTAAACTGGTTCCTGGAGTAATCAAAGAGGGTCTGGACGACCGGTATATAGGGGTCCATTGACCAGCCTCCATTATCGATGGCCAGTATCACCTTCAGCCGGTCTTTCAAACGCCGTTCGAAAACAATCTCAATCTCACCGGCATTTTTCATGGTCTGGTAAATGGTGTCGTCAATATTTACCTGGTCTTCGGGACCCACAGGAATCAGATTGCGCAGCCTTTTTAACGCCTCTCCGACCATCGCGTGTGTCAGAAGCCCGCTTTGGGAATAATCTTTATATCGCCGATCCATGGCCACTTTTACAGCTGATTTATTGCCGGAAACACCACCCACCCGCATACCGCCCGGATGGTAACCCGAATGGCCCACCGGGGAATACCCCCCGGTGCCGATCCATTTAGCGCCGCCATGGTGCGCTTCGGTCTGTTCCTTAAGGCGCTCCTTAAAATATTCAATCAACTCTTCGGGGGTCAGTTTGGCGAGGGCTGATTCGTCTAGCCCCAGTAATTTGGATAACTCGCGAGGATTTTGCAGCCAGCCGTCCAACATCGTCCGGACCAATTCATCGAGTTCGATCCCTTCATAATCCGGTAAATCAGCGCCCTGGAAATAGTGAGCAAAAACCTGATCGTACAAATCAAAATAGCGCTCACTTTTTACAAGAATTGCGCGGGAGGCAGTATAAAAATCGTCCAGTGTATTCACCAATCCGTTTTTAAGCGCCTTTTGGAGGGTCAGAAACGCCGTCGGGCTGACCGGTATGCCCACGTCTTTCAACTGATAGAAAAAATCGACAAACATATCGTAAGCTTCGCTTAGCAAAGTGCATAGCGCTTGGCGCATAGTGAAAAAAGAACCAAAAGCTTCACTCAGATTTGAGACCCTTTGCTCTATGCCCTCTGCTCTATGCTCCTTAGTTCATTCTGCGGCCGTTCAACCGACTCTGGGCCCTCTGATAGTCCTGGGTTTTCTTAAACAACACCCCAAGATATGGCAAATCCCCTTTGGCCAACCGTTTGGGTTTAAGATCCGGGTCCGCCCGCAGGGCTCTGATCCAATTTATCAATTCCCGGGTAGCCGGCTTCTTTTCAACGGCATCCAGCTGGCGCATGCGGTAAAAGGCCGAGATTGCTTTTTCCATGAGTTCCGTGTCGATTTCGGGGAAATGGACTGCGATGATTCGGCGCATCATGTCCGGATCGGGAAAGGCGATATGATGGAAATTGCACCGTCCCAAAAACGGGTCAGACAGGTCTTTTTTGGCATTGGAGGTGATGATAATCACCGGACGGTTCAAGGCTTTGATGGTTTTATCAATCTCGATGATATCAAATTCCATCTGATCCAGCACATCCAACATATCATCCTGAAAATCGGTATCGGCTTTGTCGATTTCATCGATTAAAAGTACGGTTCGGATTTCCGCGGTAAAGGCCTGACCGATTTTGCCCATTTTTATATAGTCTTCAATATTGCTGACATTACGATTGGAATCTCCGAAACGGCTGTCGTTGAGCCGTGTCAGGGTGTCATACTGGTACAATGCCTCTACGAGTTTCATACTGGATTTAACGTTGAGCACAATCAGTGGCATTTTCAGATTTTCTGCAATCGCATGCGCCAGCATGGTTTTGCCGGTACCTGGCTCGCCTTTGAGCAGCAGCGGCATCTCAAGCGACATTGATATGTTCACAATCTTTGCCAATTCTTCATCCAAAACGTAGCGGGATGCGCCGGCAAACTGTCTTTCACTGTGATTGTCCCTCATCGAATACCTCACATGTTACTGTAATACTAATACGTTAGTGTTAACCTTTAATTTGGTTCCAATATTCAGCCCCTTCGGACTCATCGGATGGCAGAGTGCAAAGGGCATGGCGCATAGTGTAAATAAACACCAATTTGAGCGTCAGCATAAACTCCTGACGCTATGCTCTATGCGCCATGCTCTATGCCCAAAATATGCCGGTTTCTTATTTCCTGCGATACGCCTCTGGTCAATCTAAGTACCTTTTTGGCAAGATCAATGCTCAAAGACCCGGTACCGCAACTGGGTGTAATCAGGGATTGGGCGGTCAGCTGTTGTGCGTCAATCCCGAGTGATTCAAGATGGTAAATCTGTTTATCCCAGAGGCTTAGCAATGAGTTGACGGATACCTTTGCAAGTTGTTCGACCTTCAATGTCGGCACAATTCCCCACGCCAGGATTTTACCGCATTCAAGAAATTTTTTTATCTGATCGGGATATAGAATAAACCGATCAAAATAGTCATAAGCGTCAAAGCTGACAATGTCGACGGAGGATTCAAGTACCAGCGGCCAATCGGTATTGGCACAGATATGCACGCCGGCCAGCCCGCCTTCTAAGTGAACGGCCTCGCAGACTTCCTCTAAGCATTGGCAGATATCCTCGTTGGAAATGCTGGTAAACTCCGAGGAGCCGACACCGGCAAGGGCCGGTTCGTCAAAAAAGATCAACACCGGCCGTTTCAACTTCGATAAACGCTGGGCCTGCCAGCGGGCTTTCATGGCCAACAGCTTAACTGCAGCATCTCTGAGTTGAGGATCATAAAAAATGGGCCGTTTATTCTGGTCGACAATCCCGGTACCGAAGGTAAATGGACCGGTAATTTGACCTTTAACGGCGATGGGGGGGGTGGCAAGGGTTTGAAGACGGTCCCAAAACATAAAAAAGCCTCTGGCGTCATCTTCTTTCAGGGCAAAGCGAGAGGTATCAAGTTCGATGATTCCTTCAATGACCGCCATATATTCTTCAAAAAATTCCAACAGTTCATTGTGATATGAATCACTGTCGGTATTGACAAAACCGGTACCGTCATCGCTGTAAAACCCGGGCAGTCCGGGTGTAAACTGAACCATCATCCCTTCCGTTTTGTGAACCGGAAGCTGCGCCCAGAAGGGAATTTCGGGTATATATTCCATTATCAGGTCGCTGGCTTTCCCATGGTCGCTCAACGGAAGACTGCCAATCAGGGTGGCAAGGCAGTTCGCCTGAAATGTTTCGATCATTTTTTAGAATCCTTCAAATTTTGAGGGCAAAGGATTAGAAAAGAACATCTATGGGCCTTTGTGTCTTTGCAGTTGACTGGTTTTTAAACCAAAACAAATTAAATTAACACGCTAAAATCTGTTTAGCAAGATTTAGATTACGGTTAATATTTATGCCACGAAGACACTAAGCCATAAAGATTATAATGTAATTCTATTAATGTCATTTTTAGAAAGAGGCAAATTTTAATTGAAACTCTTATTTTGTGTCTTCGATTCTTGGTGGCTGTAATTTTGCAAATCTGCAGGTTAAAACTTGAAATGATTGACACAAAAATTGCCTGGTGGTATATTCAGGGCCTCTGACGTCATGGTTAATTGCGATTGAACCTGGCTGAGGGTATCGGAGTGACAAATGTCTAACATTATATCATTTAAAGACAAAAAAGGTCTGGCCGAGCAAAAACAGGCTGAGTTGATTAGAAAGCGCAAGGTCCTGGCGGTTCGAAAAGTGTTCCAGTGCACCCAGTGCGCCTTTAAATGCGAGAAGTGTGGCACCCAGATTGACCGGGGCTCGGATAGTACCGGCGGTTACCGTCGCCAGCTGAATGTACCTTATAATTTCTGTGAAGGGTGCTCTGATGAATATCTAGACTTCATTGAACGACTCAAAGGAGCCGGGGATCCGGACTGTTACTGGCATAATGAGGCCTGGATTGATGCCTGGAAAACATGGATCGATTATCAAAGCAGCGTAGATCGGTATCTAAAATCAAAGGAATTTCAGCAGCTAATCAAAGAACTCAAACAAACCAGGCCCGAGGAATAGGAGGTAATATGTTTGGAATCGGAATGCCGGAACTTATCATAATATTAGTGATTATCCTCATCATTTTTGGCGCTGGTAAATTACCGGAAATTGGCGCGGGGATGGGTAAAGCCATTCGGAATTTTAAGGGCGCGTCGGATGAAGATGAGAAAAAAACACCTGAAAAGATAGAAGAAGATGAAAAAAAATCCTGATACGCTGCTGCATGCCAATCGATCATGAAATATATATGATAGACAACGTAAAAAGAGTGGTTAAGAATTAGACCTCCTGAAAATCATCACTTTGAATGACAAAGCATTACCCCATGTCATGCGATTGTTTTGAAAATCTAACCAAACAAGACAAGTAAACCTCTCTGACTTTTTTAAATATACCGGTCCAGGTATGCGCCTCAAGTTTTTCTTGAATGGGTGATAAATCAAATTGCCCGCCTTTGGAAACCGCATTCATCTGCTGTCGAATGGCTTTTTCCAGACTTTTTTCAAACGATTGCTCATCTTCCCGATATGGCTGATCGGAAAATCGCAAACGTGGTGTCCTTACCAAGGTTATAAAATCCGTATCATCATCGCCGAGTAGTTCCTTTGTTCCCGGCAAATCAGTGGCAACAATTCGGCAGCCGCTGGCCAGAGCTTCCAAAATTACCAGCGGTAAGCCCTCATAAAAAGAAGGTAGGACCAAGATATGAGAGTGTCTCATAATTTTGGCCAAACCCTTTTGAGAAAGTGCGCCGTAAACACGAACCCTTTCCCCCAGTTCCCTTGCAAGTCCAAGGCAACGCTCTTTTTCTTCTCCGCTACCACTGCCCAATAGATTTAATTGCCACAACGGTGAACGGATTGATTTCAAAGCGCGCAACAGCCAGGGGACACCTTTAGCGTTACTGAGCTTTCCGGCATAAACCAATTGAACCGGGTCAGGATTAGGCTTTATATCTGAATAAAACAAACCATCGTTATAGCCGGCCCCGACGATGATAATTTCTTTTGGAGACAGATGGTATAACCGGACAATTTCTTTTTTTTGCGCCGCGCTTAACGCCATGACACGGTCGATTTTCCGGCATCCAATTAAAACCCTTTCTTGCAGGTGGGCGCAATTTTGAAATTGTCTCAAATCCGATCCATGACACGTCGTCACCAGCGGGATATCCGGGAAAAGTCGGCGAACCAAAGAGCTGACGATCCACAGATGGTGGCTGTGGATGATATCCGGTTTAAACCTGGCAACCGCGTGTCGCAGAATTTCGGAAAATGCATTTTCATACTCACAGAGATCTTTTTCAGAAAGGTCGCAAAATCTGGTACTTTCATAGGGCATGACGTCACTCATCCCCGGTATCTGGTAGGACACATCTGCATTATGAAAGGTCACAAACATCGCGTTGTCTTGGGCAATGCATTCTGAGACATCACAACCATCCGACGGAATTCCTGCAACCAGATAATTATCATAGCCACATGCGCTTGCTTCCCGCATCATGGCTTGCACGTATATACCGCTGCCGGTTGAATCCGGCCGCTGACTGAGCAAGTGAAGGACCTTCAGTTTTTTCAAGTCTACCATCAGCCATTCCGTCGTCGATAACGATACACACAGCTAAAATTCAGAACCACTGACATCTCATAAATTCTGATGCGACTCAACTGTTCGTGGGCGTGCCAACAATACTATATTCCAAAAAATTGTCAACTTGATGAAACTGTCAAAAAATGGGGGCCAATCTGCCAGCTGCAATTTTTGACTTCAGCATGCAAGTTTTCTATATTATTAATTATTCAGGATGATAAACTAAGCTTAAACGTAGATTGAGGCACTAGAAATTTCAGGGCTCCTGATTTCGCTCTGAGAAACTCCTGGGGAGACCCTGATACCTAAAGGCCCTACAAAATATGTAGTAAAAACAAGCATAAATTCATAACGCAACAAAGTTTATCAAACATGTATAATTAAATTCAGAACTATTTTCCCAAATTCAGTATGGTTGACGCGATTCCTGACACTTCTGTTGTTTCAAGTATTACGACACACCAGTAGTTCTGAATTTAGAGAGAACACTTTCTGGATACCCATCACTGCAGTCAAACCTATAATAATTCCACGCGACCGCGGCCGCTAGCCAAAAAAACGGCCAGTTTGATCTATTAAGAAACTTAAAGAATTCACTGCAGAGCTCGCTGAGAAAAAGTATATTCTAAATAAACTCTGCGTCGCTTTGCGTTCTCTGCATTGGGAACGCCCTTATTGAACAACTCCCCGTAGAGGTTGAACATGTCGGTCAAGCGAGGTGATTTAATACGCTATTTTGAAAAGAACGGTTTTTACCTGTCTTGAGAAGGTGGTAATCATTCTATTTTCACGAAGACAAAAAGGTAGTTCCGCTTAAACGGCACAAACAACTCGATAGAATTACCGCTAACGAACTCTGTAAACAAGCTGGTTTAGATCCGAAATTTTAACCGGAAGTTTTCAAAAACCTACCCACAACTCTCATATTTTTTACTATTTCACGGGACAGGCCTTTTTCATCAGCAACCCTCTCAAGATTATCAAAACAATTATTTATATCGTCAGCACAATCCAAAATGTAGGTCCTTAATAATTTCATTGC
>JASFFJ010000262.1:0-9523 GCA_050124355.1 Desulfobacterales bacterium
GTAAACAATGGACTTAATCAAATGAAAGATACCGGCACTCACAAAGAACTCAAGACAATTAAAAGGGCAGTTGCAGGTTTTAGGACCGATTTGAGACAAAAAATTAAAAACACCGATGACAAATCACTTTGCAATCACTACAAAAAGGTTATAAAAAAACTTAAGGAACACGGAAAAAAGCTTTTCTCAGATCCGATGACTGTGTATGTTGATGGTGATAAAAGAACTATTTTCATTCTTCGAACAAACAATATTTTGGAACAGCATTTCAGACGGTTTAATTACTCGTGTAGAAGAATTCATGGTAATCACTCAGTGCGAAGAAATTTAGAAAATATCCCTGAGCAGTCTCCGATGGTAGAAAATTTAAAAAATCCAAATTATGTTCAATTAATTTTTGGAGATGAAAATAAAATAGCTGAAAAATTTGCTAAAGTAGATAAAAAAATTATAACCGAAATGAGATATAATCTTAAAACAAGGCAAAAGATTTATTCCTCAAATAAGATCAAAAAAACTATTCGAAATCCAGATTTCAAAAACCTGTTAATAGATTCATTTGCATCAGCAGCCAGTTAAATTGGCAAAATCCAACCACATTTTGTGATCAGACTTTTTAAGGCTCTCTTTTTAAAACTTTTCCAGGAATTATCAGCCTGTTAGCTTGGTCCGACCTAATGCCATTAACCATGAGAGCCTCCAACTCATGCAAAATCCATGTAATAAGGAAGACATCTAGCGAAATTTAAAACGCTTCTCTTGCAACGGCCTAAAACGAGAAATTTTTTCGAAATCTTTATCCCGATGTAAAAGGATAGCGCCATACTCCAGCGCAACTTGCGCGATGCAACAATCTACCGGACTATTGATTGTGAAGCCCTTTCTCCTTAATTCAAAGTAGATTCTGGCAGCTTTTGACCAAGTGTCCTGTGTTGCTTCGAGAAAATATTGGGTCGAAAGATAATCCTCAAGCATTTCCCATTCATTCTGATCCCTTGCGCCCTGGAGTAGCTCAAGTTGATTAAATCGACTCATAACGTAATTATCGCTGCCAATGGTCTTTTGGAAGGCTTTTACAATGTTTCCGGTTTTGTCCTTGAATATTTCGATCCAAACCGATGTGTCGACAAGAATCATCCCCTTAGCTTTCTGAGTTTTTTGTGATTATAATTTTTGTGAAACTTGACCGCCCCGGCCAGTTTTGTGAGATCTTTGCGTTTTTTTAAGCGAATGAATTCTTTTAAGGCTTCATGAATAAGATCTTTCTTTGTCTTTGCATTACTTACAGAAAAGGCCTCATTTAACAATTCGTCATCAATTACGATGTTTGTCCGCATAACAGCCTCCCTTTGTGTGTTTGATACACATCATACACATTCTATACACATAATCAAGTAAAAAGATGCTCTTCTGAATATTGAGTGAACAAATAATAGAAGTAAAACTTAATTGAGGCTGAATTACGATACGGTATTAGTACCTTTGAGGATTTTAAATTTTTACAGATATTCGCTGTTGACAAGGTGTAGTTTAAATTCCAGATAAGCGGTCAGTATCTGTAGTTTTGAAGGGTCGAATATATTTCATATACGTTAGGGCTATCACACAAATTGGATTTAATACGGTGGCAACCAAATCGTGCTTAGGCTCTTATGCTTTTTATTGATATGGTTGATAATTATCATGAAACGTTCATGAAACTTAAAAGCGCAATACAATCGGTGATCCGATCGACGTTGGAATTGAGCAGCGCCGCGAAAGGGATTGAATGTTTAATAAAAAAGTAACATATCCAACAAGACTCGACTACCCAAATTGCCTCGGTTCAAGGCGTCTGCTCAAATGACTTTATCGCCGAGTGCGCTTTATTCCATTGCCTCTGCGATTTTTATATCACCTCTGAGCAGATCGTTCACTACCGATGATCGATCAATGCCTTTTTTGGAAGCGATCTTCTCCACAAAGGCTGAAACTTCCTCATCTAAATAAATAGGAATGTTAAGTTTCATATCTGGACGATAAAACTTGCCTCTTTCACCTTTTGAAAAATCGTACTCTTTTCTCATGATTAGTCACCATATTTGTTGGTTTCTTTTTTTGTAGCTTTTCGACTTGAAATAATTCTGATAGTGACTTCTTCACCACTCTCTTCTCGGAAAGTATGGTTTACAATCAGCAACCTTCCTTTCTCTGAAATACCCATAGTTATCCAACGGTCTTCAGTTTCGCTGTGGTCTGGATCAAATATAGAAAGAGCCTTTGAGTCTCTGAATATCGTTGCCGCTTCGTCAAAATCCACACCATGCTTAATCTGGTTATCGCGGGCCTTTATGGGGTCCCACTCGAAATTGTAGTTCACTGCCATTTTACCACCTATTCAGTCTTAAGCCAAAGCTGAGTATTGGTCTGGCGAACCAATGATTGAGTGGTTTATGTAAACGTTCCAGATAAATTATATCTTGTTAGCAAAATCTGCAAATTTAATGGTTTCCTTAACTCTCTAACATTCCATTCTGGATCTTATAAGGAAAACGGTTTTACATCCAGGATCGCCTTCAAAAATAATATTAAGGTTTTCCAATTCCTGAACTTTCTGGTCATTCATTTCATTTAAACATACTTGCATGATACTCGATTCTTTTCACTTTTAACAATACCGATGGTATTATGCAATATTTTTCAGATTGATTCTTGATACAAGATGTCGTGGTCGTCTTCTAAATTCCAATCTGTTATATGTTGAGAATACATGGAAGATCGTCAAATTTTAGATACGTAAATGGATATCTGTAATCAATCTGGATCTGTAATTTACCTGTCAAATTGCGATATCACAAAATACCCCTCACGACAGATATGTAGATGAAACCTCAAAGATAGCGTGCACTCAATATAAAAAATTTTTTGCCTTATGATCTCTAATCAAAGGGTTATTGATGTTTATGAGGGATGTTTCCGAGATCATAAGTTTTTTAAGGCGGTCAATCTTTTTCATCTATCGACAGTTCCTCAGCTGTATTCATAAATGCAATCGTTTGATCCAGATTGACTATACCGATGTCGGGTCTGAGACCCTGGATAACTAGTCCATCGACGACAGTACCGAGCCGACCGGCTTTTTCAAGATCTCACCCCATGGATAGTCCCATTATGAAGCCGACACAATACGAATTCCCGCGACCAGTGGCGTCAACCACCGGAGCCATAGAATCCCGAGTATGTCCAAGGTTTGAGTCGTTCCTAACGTAGATTTATAATGAATTGTGGGGTCTACGTCGGCTGGCCTATCAAATAGCCGGCTGCAACGTGGACCCCAATATGACCATCTAATATCCCCTTGAGTTTAAATGTTTAGGTTATATGGGCACCTTGAGTTTCCACATAAACTGCATATAGAGATTGGCTGCCGGTCATAAACAATCGATTGCGCTTGCTGCCGCCGAAGCAAACATTGGAGCAAATCTCAGGCAACTTGATCAAGCCGATGCGATCTCCGTTGGGTGCAAAGATATGTACGCCATCGTAGCCGTCACCAACCCATCCCGCGCTTGCCCATATATTACCATCTACATCAGCCCGAATGCCGTCGGCAAAGCCGGCTTTGCCCTGGTATTCCATCGATGTAAATTCTCGGCCATTTTGCAGACGTTTGCCGTCGACCACATCCCATACCTTAATGTTCTTGGGAGCGTCCGGGTAGTGGGATGCGCCGGTGTCAGCCACATATAGCATTTTGTAATCCGGTGAGAAACACAGCCCGTTGGGCTTAAAGATCTCGTCAGCCATTTTTTCTATTTTTCCGCTAGTGGCGTCGATTCGGTAAATAGCCTCCTTTTGAAAAGGCTGCACAGAGCCGGTGTTGGCCCTGTTACCCTCATAATTCATTAAGCTGCCGTAGCCTGGATCCGTAAACCAGATGGCGCCGTCATCCGGATGGACAACCGCATCGTTGGGCGCATTGAACTGCTTGCCCTCAAAGGAGTCGGCCAGTACGGTTATGCTACCGTTGTACTCATAGCGAACTACGCGCCGATTGCCATGCTCACATGCGATCTGACGACCCTGGAAATCGAACGTATTTCCGTTACTGTTGCCGGACGGAAAACGAAACCTCCTGGCGACATGTCCGTCCTCTTCGAGCCAGCGCAATTGTTCGTTGCTGGGAATATCACTCCATAGCAAATAACGGCCGACACCATTCCAGGCCGGTCCTTCGGCCCACAAAGTACCTTTGTACAACCTGAGAATCGGGGTGTTGCCAAGTTTGGCCTTGAACCGATCGTCAAGGGCGACAATATCAGGGTCTGGGTATCGAACCGGCTCTGAATCTGGACTAAAATTTCGTGCGAAGGCTTCCGGGGCCATTGTCGTAATCGCGGCTAGCGAGGCAGCGGCCTTCAGGAAAGTGCGCCTAGTCATTTCCTTTTGTTCCTGTTCTTTGATAGCCTCATCGTTTTTCATGGCATTATCCTCCTTTCGTTAAGTTGTTGTCTTGTCCTTCGTGGAGATCTCCTTTTTTACGGGAGTTGGATAAGCCCTCGAGCTTGAGCCGATAATAGGAGTCGGTTCCGATAGCGAATTAGAGATTAGGAGTTAACTGGAACTACAATTTCGGCATTCAAGACAGGGATGCAATAGTTAACCTCCTTTGATTAGGTCTTTTAAATGATTTTAAGTTCACTTGTCAGTGTTGGTGGCTTTGCGAGGGTCTGAAAAATGACACAGTAGCGCTCTGTAAGATCAATCATTTTATCGAGTTTTATCCGGTCGGCAGTGCTGTCAATCTCAAATCTAAGTTTCACATCTGTGAGTCCGACCGGGGCTTCACGATCAACCGCTAATGTCCCGCGCGCATCCCAAGTGCCATCTGCGATTACCTTGGCATGGTTGAGAGGAATGCGCATGGCGGTGGCAACAGCCTTTAAGGTGACAGCGGCACAAGCGACCAGCGCTTCCATCAGCATATCTGCCGAGCAGGCTTTTGAGCCGTCGCCGCCGGTCGCCGGATGAAGGCCGGCCACCGTCGTGCCTGCGTATGTGCTAATTTGACAGGAGATATCGTTATCTTCGATCACCGCTTCGGCCCTGGCTGGGATCTCTGCGTGTTCGGGAGACGCTTTGTAGCGTTCTTTCAGCGGCGCTTGCAACGTGCGAAGTTCTTTTGCATCCATATCGTTTTCCTTTTTGTGCCCGCTTTTAAGTAGAGGCTACACCAGCGACAGCTCCGCTTTCAGCCGGCGACCATCAGGTCCAAACAATGTTATCCAGTCCAGGGGGCATTCCACCCAGACCTCATTTTCGATTTGGCGGCCCAAGACCGGATCGACTTTGACCTTGATGATTTTATCTCCCAATGCAACGCTGACCAGGTAATGACCGCCGACCACAATGAATTTGCGCTGGACCTTGCCGGCAACCGCCAAATTCGACGGCTTGCGCCCAAGTCTGACATGCTCGGGCCGAATGCCGATGGTAATGTGATCCTGGCCATTTAACCCCGAGATTTTCAAGTCTCGAGGGAACAGGGGTGACTTCAGTACCAAACTGCCATCCATTGTTTCGACCCGGTATTTGTAGAAATTCATACCGGGATTTCCCAGGAACCAACCACCAAACACATCGTTTGGCAGATTGTATAGCGTGCGCGGCGAATCCAGTTGAACGATTTCGCCTGCTTTCATCAACGCGATCTGATCGGCCAGGGTCATGGCCTCTGTCTGGTCGTGGGTGACATAAATGATGGTCTGGCGCAGCTGCCGGGTGAGTTCTTTGAGAGCCCGCTTAAGTTGCACCTTGGCTTCTGCATCGACGCTGGTAATAGGCTCGTCAAATAGAATGACCGCCGGCTGCCGGGCGACCGTACGGGCGATCGCTACTTTCTGACGGGTGCCACCGTCCAATTGCGATATTTCTTTATCGACGCTGTCCGCCAAACCCAGGATGTCGATAACCTGCTGGATACGCTTTTTGCGCTCCGTTGCAGACAGCTTTTCTTCCAGCAGCGGCAGTTCGACGTTGCGGTAAACGCTGATGCCGCGGTAAACCACCGGATATTGAAAGACCATACCGATCTTGCGCATACGGGTCGGCAATTCGGTGATGCGGTCATCATCGAAAAATACATCTCCCCCGGTTGGTGTCTCCAATCCGGCAATAATTCGCATCATGGTTGTTTTACCGCAGCCTGACGGACCCAACAGGCAGGTGACGGTGGCAGTGTTAAACGTGATGCTGACGTTTTTCACGGCGATGACACCCGGATATTCTTTGTGTAGGTTGATCAGGCGAACTTCGGGCATATTAATTTGCTCCCTAACCTATTCTCTGGCCGGTATCAGCATTGAAGAGTACGACCTTGGAAGGGTGCACACCGATCGTGACCCTGTCCTTGCCGATCAAATGGTCTTCGGTGTGGCTGATGACCGTCACTAGTGGTATGTTGTTTACTTCCAGGTAAACAATGACTTCTCCTCCCAGATCTTCCCGTAGTACGACCTGAGCCTGACATCTCAGCAGACCATCCTGATCCGGGTTCAGATGGATATCTTCGGGCCGGATCACCGCCCGGACGTTACCGCCTTCAGCAGGCAGACCGGCAGACGGCGTCATGCTTACCGGCAGTTCAAACACTTCCGTATGACACCATAACTGGTCTGCCCGGTTTTGTAATTCGCCGCCAATCTGATTGGATGGTGGAAAACCGAGAAGGGTCATGGTGCTGATATGGGACGGCCGGCGGTAAAGCGACGCCAGGTCGCCGGCTTCAACGATACGGCCCCCATCCAGGACGGCCACCTTATCAGCCAACGCCAGTGCCTCCAGCGGATCGGACGTGGTATAGAGAAAAGTGGCGGCCAGCGATTGCTGCATTGATTTCAAATCATCAAACATTTGCTCGCGCAGCTTGAAGTCTAAACCCACCAGCGGATCGTCGAGGATATAAATGTCGGTGTGTTTGACAACCCCGCGCGCCAATGCCACCCGCTGTTTCTCACCCCCGCTGAGCTGATCCGGATACTTGTCCAATAGGTGATCGATTTTGAGCTGCCCGGCGATTTTTTTGACGGCATCTTCTATCCGGAACTTGGGAAATTTAATCAGATCCAGGGGGTATGAGATATTGTTATAGACACTGAAATGCGGATACAAGGCAAAGGACTGCGGCACATACCCGATGTTGCGTCCGCCGGAATCAACCCGGGTCGCTTCGTTGCCCCGCAGCAGAATATGGCCGGCACTCGGTCGTTCAAGACCGGTCAGCAGACGCACCAGTACTGATTTGCCGCAGGCCGGCAAGCCGAATACCACGGTAAACGTGCCGGCCTCAACGTTCAGGTCAAAATCTCGTAGAACCTCGACCCGACCATATTTTTTCGCAATAGAACAAAGCTCAATCGCCAACATCAGATTACCTGCGCCCAAGATTGACCAAATAAGGGGCCAGAAAAATACCCAGTCCAAAAACAATTGCGATGATGCCGAATACAATCGCTGTAAATTTAAGAGACTGCTTGAAATTGGCTTCCGGTGGAAGATTGCCGAATACGATTTGCACAAACGTCGAAGCGATCAGCAGTAAAAATCCGATGCGGTAAATCGTTTCACTGAACTGCTGGGTGATCATCGCAAAGCTGACGACCAACAGAACAACCAGAATACCCTGCACCATTGCCGCAAAGGGCTGTTTGAAGAATCGTTGAATCATACTTCACCCCTGACGGTTCCAAAGGTCATGCCGACCAAAAGATATTTCTGAAAGAAGTAAATTGCCAGAAACGGCGGTATCAAGTACACGGTTGCCAGCGCCGCCACAAAGGTCCAATCGACGCCGCCCTGGGATATGGACCCGGTGACCAGGCTGACCGGAATCATGGTCGTTTTTTTGCCACCGATAATGAAGTTGAACAAAAATTCGTTCCACACAAATATCAGATTGAAAATGAAAGCGGCGATCAATCCGGGCCGTACCTGAGGTAGTATCACCCTGAACAGGACATGCATGCGTGATCCGCCATTGACGATACCTGTCTCATCAAAGCGTGGCGAGACACCGTCAATAAAACCTTTGAGGATCCAGACCGAAAAGGGGATGCTAAACATGGCATAAAAAAGCATGACGCCCCAGAAATCGTCTTTCCAGCCGAATGCCGTATACATCAAAAAAATGGGTACCACTACCGCGGCGGCAGGCACCATGCGAACAGTCAACAGCACAAACATCAGAAAATCGGTACCGCGGGGTTTGAAGCGAGAGAAGCTGTAGGCTGCCAGGAAGGCAACCACGATGGCCACGATGACAGCACAGGCTGATATCAAGAAACTGTTGCGCAGCGATGAAAAAAAGTCATGTCGTGAGAATAAGTCGATAAAATTGGCCAAGGTAGGTGAAAAAATGATTTTCGGTGGGATGGCCAACAGATCGTCTTTGGTTTTGAAGGCGCCCGTAATAATCCAGACCACCGGCAGGAAAAAAATGATGGAGACCAGCCAAAGCACCAGGTGATAAATCTTTTGTCGCCAGTTTGTTCGCATCAGCTTTGTGCTCCTCTTCTGCGAAGATTTAAAATGTAAAGGAATATGGAAGTAAAGGCAATGGCAATCAGCAGAGTGATCACCGCCAGGGCCGAGGACCACCCCATGGTAAATCCTTCAAATGCTTTGCGAAAAAGGGTGATGCCGACCACCTCTGTGGCATTGCCCGGCCCCCCGCGGGTAAGCTGGTAGATGAGGTCCATGACTTTGAAGGCATCGATGGTCCGCAGCACGATTCCCAGCATCAGAATAAATTTGGCGTGGGGCAACACGACGTACCAGAATCGTTTCAGCCAGGGCAGGCGATCGACTTCCGCCGCTTCCAACTCGGCACGTGGCACGGAACCCAGAGCGGCCAGGGTAATTAAAATCATAAAGGGAGTCCACATCCAGATATCTACGAGAAGAACGGCCGGCATGGCCCAGAATTTATCACCGAGAAAATCGATTTTTGTCCCGAAGACGAGGGTGGTGAGATAATTCATAATCCCGAAGGTGGGCTCATAAATCAGGCGAAAGAAGGTCCCGGTGGCCGCCGGCGTAAGAACCATCGGCGAAAAAAGCATCGTCAGGGCCAGGCGGCGGCCGGGCAGATGGGTACTGCCCCAGAATAGGATGCCCAGAACCATTCCCAGGATCGTTTCAATCCCCACCGCAAAAAATACGAAGATAAATGTTTTGCCAAGCGCCCCCCAAACCGCATAACTGTCGTAGAGATCAAAAAAATTCCGCAACCCGATAAAGCGCGGCGGCATCCCGGTAATCAAGGAGTAGTTGTAAAAGCTCATTCCCACCATCCATAACAGCGGGATGATGTTCCACAGCAAAAAGAAAATTAGCACCGGCAACAACAGCATCAAGGGAAAATAGCGTGAATTGTCGATCCAATTCATCCGCCAGGCGCGCAGGCCACCCCCGGTAACCTGGGGTGCACCGGAGCCGGCCTGGGCTGTGGATTGATCATTTTGCATAGCGACTACCTAAAATTCAG
>JASFFJ010000263.1:0-9494 GCA_050124355.1 Desulfobacterales bacterium
TCCTGAAATGGTGTCCTGTCTGGGAATCAATATGAATTACGTCCATATCGGGGCGTTTGTTCTGGGGTGTGCGCTGGCCGGAATTGCCGGTACCCTCGCAGGTCCGTTAACCACCATCGATCCCTTAATGGGCCATGAAATGTTAATCAGTTCATTTGTGGTCATTGTGATCGGCGGTCTGGGAAGTTTGAGGGGCGCTGTCATCGCGGCCCTTCTGATCGGATTCGTTCAGACGCTGGCGGAATTTTTCGTTACGGATCTGGCCATGGTGATCGTGTATATGCTGATGGCCGTCATCCTCGCTTTTATGCCCCGTGGACTGCTAGGCGAAGGAAGATTTGAGTGATGACTGATCACACGACGATACCGGCTGCGCCGCAGGGTACTTCAGCACTGAAAATTGTCGTCATCCTTTTAATCATCGCCGCCTTGGCGTTGTTTCCCTTTGTTATCACCAATCGGTTTTATATCAGCCTGGTCAATGAAATGCTCATTTATGGATTATTGGCCATGAGCTTGGATGTGCTTCTCGGTTATACCGGGCTGCTGTCCTTTATGCACAACGCGTATCTGGGGATCAGTGCCTATGTGGTCGGTCTTGTCCTGATCCACATTTCACCGACCTCCCTTTGGATGGCATGTCTGGCCGGGGTTTTATTTGCCACACTGGTTGCGCTGCCGGTGGGATGGGTCCAAGTTCGCACCGGCGGTTTGGCATTTGCATTGCTCACCCTCGCTTTTGGCATGATGTTTCACACGATCGTTTGGAAATGGTATAGCCTCACCGGTGGCGACGACGGTCTCATGGGGATGCCCAACCCAAGCATTACGCTCTTTGGATGGGAGATCGGCGATTCCGGTGATCCCACGGTCATGTATCTTTTTACCCTGAGCATTGTCCTTATCTGTTTCATTCTTACCCGTCGCATCATCCATTCGCCGTTTGGCGCGGTTTTGGAAGCCATTCGAGAAAATGAAGAACGGGCAGCCTTCGTCGGCATTAATGTCCGCCGTTTCAAACTCTTCGGTTGGTTGCTGGCCTGCATGCTGGCCGGTGTTGCGGGTGCACTGTTCATTCTTTACAAAGGATATATCGGGCCCACCACCATGAGTGCATTTGCCGGTGCCGGCGTGCTAATGATGGTGTTGCTCGGCGGTATGGGCACGTTATGGGGCCCCTTGGTGGGTGCCGCTATCTTTATTTATATTCAGGACTACATCAGTACCATGACCGAACATTGGGAGATATATTTGGGAATTGTGGTCATCCTGCTGGTTTTGTTTATGCCAACAGGATTTGTCGGCTTGGGTGCCTATTTTAAACGGTTGCGAAAGGGATAATTACCGAGTAATGGAAGCATTTCTGTGTACAGAAGATTTGTGCCGTCATTTCGGTGGCGTGACGGCCACCGACTGTGTTTGCATCAATATAGAAGAAAATGGACTCAGATCCATCATTGGTCCCAACGGTGCCGGGAAAACCACCTTTATCAACATCGTCACCGGACGTATACCGGCCAGTTCCGGCAAAGTCATTTATCAGGGTAAGGAAATTACCAACAAGCCCACTCATGAGCTGGTCAAACTGGGCATTTGCCGGACCTTCCAGATTACGAGCGTTTTCCAGAATCTTAGTGTATTTGAAAATGTCAGGATTGCCAAACAGGCTCGCAGAGGCGGTTCGTTGAAGGTATTTTCCCTAAAAAGAAGCCTTAGAGAAGTAACTGAAGAGACTTGGGCCATTTTAGAACGTTTGGGGCTTCAGGATCTGGCCGCTGAGCCCGCGAAAAATTTGGCCTATGGCGATCAACGGGTATTGGAGGTGGCGATAGCCATGGCGGGCAATCCGAGTATTTTGTTTCTGGATGAACCTACCGCCGGCATGTCCCCGGCTGAAACCCGCCACATTTCTGAATTGATCAGAGGGTTGGCCGAGGAGATTTCCATCGTGCTGGTTGAACACGATATGGATCTCGTGATGAGTATTTCCGACAGCATCACGGTGCTGCACTACGGCAGCATCATTGCCGAGGGGCAGCCGCAAGATATCAGTGCCGACCGGCTGGTCAGGGAGGCATATCTTGGAAAAGAAGAATAAAATCCTCAATATTGAGAAAATCCACACCTATTATGGTGACAGCCATATTATTCAAGGCCTTTCGCTGCATGTGGACGAAAGCGAAGCCGTTTCGATTTTAGGACGCAACGGCGTGGGCAAGACCACAACCTTGCGATCGGTTATGGGACTGACCCCGCCGCGGTCCGGCAATATTGCCATTGACGGCAAGGACACCACGAAACTACCCGCGCACCAGGTTTCCAAATTAGGTGTCGCCTATGTGCCGGCCGAACGACATATTTTTCCGGGCCTGAACGTGGAAGAAAATCTAAAGCTGGCCGCCCGTCCTGCAAAGAGTGACGAATCCTGGACACTGGAAAAGGTTTACGATCAGTTTCCGATATTAGCCGAACGGATCAAGCAGGATGGCGCTACGCTGAGCGGAGGCGAACAGCAGATGCTGGCCATCGGCCGGGCGCTGATTAGCAATCCGAAAATTATCATTTTAGACGAGCCGTCACAAGGATTGTCACCTTTGTTGGTTGCGGCCGTTACGGAGTGTATTCAAAATTTTTGTGTCA
This sequence comes from Desulfobacterales bacterium, assembly GCA_050124355.1. Classification (GTDB taxonomy): domain Bacteria; phylum Desulfobacterota; class Desulfobacteria; order Desulfobacterales; family JAFDCJ01; genus JAFDCJ01. Next base: position 2,641 of record JASFFJ010000263.1, read on the forward strand.
ACTCAGGCATTACTTTGCTGGTGGTGGAACAAAACTACCGGATGGCCCTAAAGGTGGCCGGCCGCCACTATCTGATGGGCACCAAAGGCAAAATTGTTGGAATGGCAACTACTTCAGAATTGGAAGAAGATCCAAAGATCATTCAGGATCATCTGGCGGTATAGCCCTGGACATGGATAGAATTTATATGAAACCTCTTGGAATGACGATTGACGATTGACGAATTGTGATTGTCGCTCTTCGTGGCGCAGGCGCTAACCCCTTCGAGCCTGCTTCCAGCCCTTTGGCTTCATGGGCTTAAAGGCTGGCTTCCGGCTCGTAGAGGCTACAGCTCGGAGAGGGGAAGAATCGCTCTGCTTATTTAATATACATAAATCGATAGGATTCCTTCATTCGACATTCGTCAATCGTCGTTCGGCATTTTTCTTTGTAAGGTCTCTTATTCGATCAAACTGGTCATCCCGGCGGAAAGCGGCTGGATCGATAACTGACAAAGTACTTTATTTCATAAATTCAACCACGTATTTCGATCGATTTTGATAAAACCACCGAGAGCACAGAGCTACACAGAGGACTGATTTATTTATTTTCTCTGTGATCTCGGTGTCCTCTGTGGTGATATAATACTCTACCAAAACTGCGAATATTTGTACTAGGGGAGGAGAGCAAGATGAATTTGAAAGAAAGATTCATGAGATGTCTGGAGGGCAAGGAAGTGGATTACGCGCCTGTCGGGTGTACCACTACTTATGGTGTGGTGGATATCATGAAAAAAGTAGGGGCCGAAAGACCGCTGGCCGATACGGACCCCCAAGCGATGGCGACCTTGGCGTTGGGTTATGTCGAAGCCGGTTTCGAATGGTGCAAGGCCATGGGATGGGATATCACACCGGTAAGTGAGGTGATGGGATGTACCCTGGGCGAACCGAAGATCGATTTGCAAAAATATATCAAGGAACATCCGTTTGCGGAGAATTTAGACGGCTTGGCCTATCCGGATAATCTGCTCGAACAAGGTCGCTTTCCGGCATACAAAGAGCAGTTCAAAATCTTAAAGGACAAACTCGGCGATGAGGTGGCGGTTTTTGGTGAAACCGAGGGGGCCTGGACGGCTGCCTGCAATTTGGTGGGTACGGAACAGTTCATGAAATGGACGTTCAAAAAACCGGATAAAGTTCAGCAGGTCCTGGATGTGACTCAGGAAGTGGTCACCGATATTGCAAACTGGGCCTTTGATCAAGGGGCCGACTACTACGTTCTGGCGGAGCCCTCATCCGGTCCGGCACTCATGAGTCCCAAAATATGGAAGAAATATGTACAACCGATGTTGACCGCGATGGTTGCAAAAATCAAAGGGCCGGTTGTCCTGCACATCTGCGCCAACACGGACATGATTATTCCCTTTATGTGTGAGACGGGGGTTGCCGGCATCAGCATCGAGGAAAAGGCGGATATGAAGCAGGCCGCTCAGACCGCCCATGAAAAGGGCGTGCGGGTTTTCGGTAACGTGGCTACCGCCACGACGCTGTTTATGGGCACGCCGGAAGATTGCTACAAAGAAGCGATCGCGTCGCTGGAGAATGGGACCGATTTCTTAACCCCCGGCTGCGGGATCGCACCGGGTTCCCCGCTGGTAAATGTGCAGCAGATCAGAAAAGCGCGGGATGACTATTTTAACTTAGGTTGAGCGGTTCAGGGTTCAACGTTCAGGGTTGAAAAACACCCATCCAAGTCTTTCCAAAGGGATCCCGTCTTCATCGTTTTCATAACGACTTTTCACCCAATGGGTGATGTCGGGTGTTACGGGTCTTAATCAATATAATATGCAGTTTCAAACAGTTGTAACCTTTGAACCGTGAACCCTGAACGCTTAAAGTTAATGTTAATCTCAAAAAAACAAAAAGTCGTTTTTTTCGGTTGCCCGCTGGATTGCGACGAAAAACATGACGCCATTGAAGAAAAACAGGCGGGCGCCGCTCCTTCCGGCACAACCGATGACCCCCTCGATAATATCGTGGACCTCATCCGTCAGGAAGTTCCCACGGCGCTCTGGGAAACGAAAGGATCGTTACCGGTACCAGACTGGCTACGACCCTTACCGCAAGGCCAGGCGCGACAAAGACTGGTTGTCGACGAGTTTATTAAATTTATCGATCAGGACGGCTGCCGCCAGGCCGCTTCCGAAGTGGATGATTTCGCAACCCAGCACGTACTGCCGGATCTTCCCTGTATGATAGCGGTTGATCATTCGCTTACCGGGGGGGTATTTAAGGCATTGGCACGTTGTCTTGGAGAAAAGAATATATCCCTCATCATCGTGGATAGTCACACGGATGCCATTCCCATGCCGCAATTGGGGGAAGCGATTCAGTACGATATCGATAATAACCCGAATTCTGTCTATGATCGCAATGATCCCTTTCTCTATGATCGGACGGATAGTTACAATGCCAGCTCATTTATTCATCACCTGCTGGAAGAACGCACAGTGATGCCGGTAAACCTATATCTCATCGGCGTAAGCGATTACCCGGAAAAGCGCTCCATGCGCCTCAAAGATCCACGAATCGCTCGTTACACAGGGATATATTCCGGACTCAAACGCCAGGGTGCAAAGCTAATTACCAAGGAAGAATGTCTAACCAAACCAACCAAACTTAAAACATTGCTGAAGAATATTAAAACGCCCTATTTGTATGTTTCCATAGATATGGATATCGGCGCCCGCAATGCCCTGGAAGGCGTTCGTTTCCGCAACTGGAAAGGACTTGCCGAAAAGCAAATATACAAATTAATCGATCTGATTTGCGATTTTGTTCCCGAAGAGATCCAACTGGCCGGTATGGATATCATGGAAATTAACCCACGCAGGGCCGGGGGTCATTTTCCTTCAGGCCAGGATCGAACCTACCGGATTGCCACCAATCTGATAAAACGCATCGCGTTTAACTTCACCGGATAAGCCGGTGTCAGCGAAGAGTAAATCCGGTTTTATCGAGGAATTGAAAATCGAATATTTGTGGAGGTCGCTCTCCCAACGGGGCGTAGGTCTTATGCCCTATGGGCCGGAGGCCGAGGCGCAGGCCCTATAATCCTTACGAGCCCGCTTCCAGTCTGGAGGGGAGGCTTCGCTCTATCATTTTATAATTTTCGGGGATGGTTCTATCTTTGGCTTTTTTGTTGGGTTTCGCTGATAGCAAAATAATGGCTGATAAGTAGGTTGGGTAGAGGAACGAAACCCAACCATAGATATCGGAATGCCCAACCCAACCTACGAATAAGCCGTGACCGAGGTGAGGATCAAACTCTAATTTTCTTTTTAATAATTGATCCCGCCAGCGGCGGTCCTTAATTCTTCAATCTTCAATCATCAATTTTCAATAATTTGGAGTCAGGAGTATCTAATTGAACGGTGAACTAATTGCCGAGCTACAAAGCGCAGGGATCCGTGTCCCCGATGACATCACAGGCCGCAAGGGAGGGGCCGGTCCGGCCGAGGGCAGGGCATTCTTGTTAAATGGCCTTGCCGTCCACATTCCAATTGCTGCGGCTTATGTGGCGAATTCACCTTTTCAGCTACGGTCACAGGGCGAAGGGTATGTCCTTTTGAAAAACGGCACTGAGATTGGTTCCATCGGTATCGTGCCGGAACCTCAATATTATCAGGGTCAAACGGCGGACGGCATTGGCTACCGTCAAATCGCCCTCTTGCACGGTAGGGATTGCTTGGCCACGACAGTCAACCAACGTTGTATTCATTGGCAGACCGGACAAAATTGTAAGTTTTGCGGCACGGAAATATCCTTGAATACCGGCCAAACCATCGCCACCAAACATCCCGCCCAGCTGGTTGAGGTGGCAGCGTACGCCCTCAAAAGGGATGGTGTGCGCCATGTGGTATTAACCTCCGGTACCGGTAACCCGGCGGGAAGCGAGATCCCTTATCTGGCCCGCTGTGCAGCGGCACTTAAAACGGCTACCGGTCTGCCCGTCCATGTCCAATTCATCCCGCCCAAAGATCTTGAATTGCTGGACGTGTTGTGTGACTCAGGCGTGGATACGGTGGGAATCCATATCGAGAGCTTTGATCCGGACATTCTTGCACGGCTGGCCCCGGCCAAAGCAGCCATCGGTATGCAACAATACGAACTCGCCTGGAAAAAAGCAGTCACCCTATTTGGCCCCAATCAGGTGAGCAGCTTTTTAATCGCAGGTTTGGGGGAATCACCCGATTCCATTGTTTGGGGCAGTGACGTCCTTGCCGACCTGGGCGTCTACCCCTTTGTCGTGCCCTTTCGTCCCATACCCGGTTCCAATCTGCAACATAATTTGCCGCCGGATGCCCGGACGATGACCCGGATTTACACGGCCATCGCCCGCATTCTGAAACAGAAGGGATTGGCAGCGTCCCTCTGCAAGGCCGGCTGTGTTCGTTGTGGGGCTTGCAGTGCACTATCCGCATTTGAAAGCCGACCGGCCCTCTTGACTTGCCATAGTGCGCGCACTAAAAAGGAAAAGGCGGAAGCCTATGCCATTCGCCATGAGGTCTTTGTCAAAGAACAGAAGCTTTTTGAAGGAACAGATGTCGATGAAAAAGATGCCGTGGGGACGCTGCTGATAGCCAAAAAGAGATCGGCCATCATCGGTACGGTGCGCATATATCCGGCCGGTGATACGGAAAACGGGCATTGGGTTGGGGGGCGCTTGGCCGTGCGTCAGGGACATCGGGTCTCCATGGCGGGGGCGCTTTTGGTTAAGGAAGCCATGAAGCGGGTCAAAAAGAAGGGGTGCACCCGGTTTACGGCCCATATCCAGGAAAACAACGTCTCTTTTTTTAAAAAGCTGGGCTGGAAACCCGTGGGTCCTTTGGAAAATTATGTTAATCGTCCCCATCGGCTCATGGAGGCGGATTTGGAACAGGTGCCTGAAGACTTTTAGCTGGTGTACAAATTTCAGGTTACCCTTCGTATGATGGATTTTTCAATATTTTAGTATCAAGAGAGTATTCTTCACATCAGGATAATTTATGCATGAGTTGAACGTCAGGGTCACCTGCGGATGCGCGTAGCGCATTCCGTCAGGTGCCTCCATACGTTGGGCCAGCCCGTCATCCCGCCAATTCTCCCTTCGATGTAGCCGCCGGCTTACATACCAGCATGCGCAAGCTGGTATGCCCATTATTTGCCTTCGCTCTAAGCGGGGTGGTGTAGACCAGCGCGTGGAGGCGCCCTCTCATAGCGTCGATATTCCCCGGCCATAGTCCCTCAGAGAGAAGAATGGTCGCCCGAAGGTGCGCGCAGTGAAAAGTTGAAAGCCGAGATAGCTCAGCCCGTTGGTTTCTGATTTCGGATGGAGGTGATACGCCACTTTCCGTCTGAGCCCTTTACTAAAGTGAAGCTGCTCCACAGGATGCGATCGGGACCATCGGTACCCTCAATGGTATAACGTGCGTCGGCCAGCGCGACATCAGGGCGAAGGAAACGTACCGATTCTACCGTCAGGGAGCGGTTCCCGGGATTCTTCTTAGTGCTTCGTTTCATACCAGCCGTGGCTGCTTCAATCCCACGTCGCCACTCCCCGCGAGAGGTCAACTGGTCGACGTTCGGGTCTAGAACAGCTTTGACCGCCTCCAGGTCCCGTGTTTGCCGGCCAGCCACATAAGACTGAAGTACCATGCGGACATTTTCTTCGCTCTGGACGGAAACACTCGGCTCCGTGGGCTGATGGCTAGCACAGCCGCTAAGCAGGAACACGGCGATAATAGCTACTAAGGATATGTTTTCTCTTGTTTTCATAATGTAAAACCTTTCAAACTGCCGTGCGGTCAAATTCAGGACTATGGCTCTGACCCTCTATGTTGGTGGCCATCTGCTCACACATCCATAGAGGTAACCGCATGCTATACGGTTCAGATAAAAATGTTTCGGCGGTTTCTCAGGGGTATATATGGTTTCTGCATAACACGCCACCCTTACAGGTCAACCACGGGACTCTTGACGCCTTTTGGTAATGTTTGGTCTCAACAATTCTTGCCTTACCCTTAAATATCATCAAATTCAACCATACATTGAGTATTCAAAACAATCAAGTACCGGTTTCTACCCAATTTCAGGAATCCTGACCTCGAGCGGAAAAACTCTCCTGGAGGCCTTTATTCATATTAAAATCAGGTTATTCAATAGATTAAACTAAGGCACAGAATCTGAAACTAGCTTTTATGTGGATCGGGCAGGGGAAATAGGCATTTCCCGAGGGCCTTAGATTGGTACAGCAAATCTGAATTTTTTGATCCTGTCGTCATTGTGGACTTGATTGTCCAACCCAATTGTGTTTTCATTCTTTAAGAAAGTATAGCTATAACCCATACACGAATGGAGGATTAAATGACAGATAAATTATTCAAGGCCCTGGTAGTGGAAGAAACTGACGACAAAAAATACACGCGTCAGATCCTCAACAAAACCATAAATGATCTTCCTCCGGGGGACGTTGTTGTCGAGGTGCACTATTCATCTTTAAATTACAAAGATGCGTTATCCGCAAGCGGCAATAAAGGCGTCACACGCAGCTATCCCCATACACCCGGCATCGACGCTGCCGGGGTGGTGGCGGAAAGCACGGATAGTACCTTCAAAACCGGAGATGAGGTTATCGTAACCAGTTATGATTTAGGCATGAACACTGCAGGAGGGTTTGGTCAGTATATTCGGGTACCCCGTCAATGGGTGGTTCCCCTGCCCGAGGGACTCACCTTAAGAGAAGCCATGTGCTATGGAACGGCCGGGTTTACGGCGGCCCTGTCGGTCTATCAATTGACCGTTCATGGCAGCATTTTGCCGGAGAACGGTGAGGTA
>JASFFJ010000264.1:0-9457 GCA_050124355.1 Desulfobacterales bacterium
ATATGCCCTTTTTATTAATCATTTCCTGAAACTATCAATCCTCTTCTTCGGGCAATCGAACCACCAAAACGGGTTTTCTGGATCGCCGCAACACCCGCCGCGCCGTGCTTCCCATCATGGCGTCCGCTAGGGTTCCTTGTCCGTGCGTTCCCATCACAATGAGGTCACAGTTTTTTTCTTCCGCCTGTTTGAGAATTTGTTCAACAGGATTTCCTCTCTCTACGATAATATCATCGGTGATAAAACCGTCTCCTTCGTGGTTTGCCTTGGCATTCTCACTGAATTCATGCAAGGCATCTTTGACGACCAAATGGTCCCGCCGTTTTCCAATGAGTGCTTGCCTGGCTTCATCAACATTCTGCGATTTAATTTCTTCCCATCGCTCTTCGCTGATATATCCGATAACACCTTTGTCCAAGAGATCCGGAACTTCGGGCAAGACATGAATAAAGGTGATGGATGCGTTATAAAGATTGGCCAGGCTGACCGCGTAGGCAAACGCATAGTGGGCATTTTCAGAAAGATCTGTCGCGTAGAGTATTTTTTTTACTTCGACTTTTGGAAGATTCATTTTTTAGCCTCTTTTATACTAAACTAGTTGAAAAAAGCGGCCCATTAGGCGTTAATTATTTTTCGTTACTAAATGTTCATGTTATTGGATACTTGATGCTTGTTGGAGTGCAGCGAACATCAGTGCTTGATTCTAACAACGGTCACGGCTTATTCGTAGGTTGGGTTGAACATCCCGTTGTCTTTTGTTGGGTTTCGTTCCTCTACCCAACCTGCTTACTATCCATTTTTGTGCCCTCGACGAAACCCAACAAAATGTCCGAAGAAAGAAACATCCCTAATTATCAGCTTGCCGGCGATTTTATGGAGTCCTTTTTAAAATATTTCATCCAAATTCCGCTCAAAATCCAGGCATATGCATAGGTACCCAATAAAATAAGCACAAAGGCCTTGATGATATCCCAGGCGCTGCCGTTCAATGAGAAGCCCGGGACATAGCCGAACAAAAATGGTCCCAGATAAAGGAATTTAGCAAATTTGAAAGAAGCAAAGGCCGTTCGCCACATGTTAGCCTTGGCAATGGTAGCACCCGCAAAGGCGGCGATACATACCGGCGGAGTGATATTGGAATCCTGGGACAGCCAGTAAACAATCATATGGGCCGCTATTTCATTCACACCGAGATGGATCAGGGCCGGCACCGCAACCACCGCCGTGATCAGGTAGGCCGCCGTCACGGGAACCCCCATTCCCAGGACCAATGAAGCCAGAGCAATCAGGAAAATGGTGGCCACAAGTCTAAAATCGACACCGCCGAACACAGCGCCGCTGGCGAGCTCGATCACAATATCGGCAAAGGTCAATACCAGACCACTGTAAGTCAGCACGCCGATGATGATGCCGATAACCCCTACCGTGGCGCCGATTTTAAGACTGTTTTCAGTGCCGGCCCGGGAAGCTTCGATAAATCTCTTAGGGGTAATCCGTGTATCCTTTCTGAACCAACTGATGACGATACAGGTGACAATTCCTAAAATCGCCGAATAGCCGGGCGAAAAACCGTAAAGCATCAGGATCGTGATGACAACCAGCGGCATGGTATAGTACCATTGGGTTTTCAGAATTTCCATGGCACTGTGTTCACTTTTCTCGCCTTTGATATTAAACTTTTTGGCCTCATAGTGCACCATGACAAAAACACTGAAGACATACATCACTGCCGGAAATATGGCCACCAGCATGATTCTTGAATAGGGTACGCCCGTCAGCTCGGCCATAATGAAGCCCCCGGCACCCATGATCGGTGGCATGAACATCCCTGCAATGGATGCCGCCGGTTCGATACCACCGGCAATATGCGGTCTGAAACCGGCTTTTTTCATCATGGGAATGGTGAAAGCGCCGGTGGAAACCGTGTTGGCGATGGCGCTGCCTGAAATAGAGCCGAAAAGGCCGCTGGCGATCACCGAAACTTTGGCCGGACCACCGATTCGGTGACCGACAGCCGCCAAAGGATAATCGATGAAAAATCTTTGAGCGCCGGATTTTTCCAAAAATGCCCCGAAAAGGACAAACAAGATGACATAGGTCGCCAACACATTGGCCATAATGCCGAAGACGCCGTCACTCTTGTAGAATATGCTAGTACACAGCGCCGGAAAGGTGTCGCCGGCATGGGCAAAAAGATCGGGCATATAATCGCCATAGACACCGTAAAGCAGCAGCAGCACCCCCAGCACAACGAAGACGGTCCCCACAACCCGCCGGGCCAGTTCGATTCCGATGAGAACGCCGACGACGGCAACGGCCATGTCAAACGGCGTCTCCGCGCCGGTCCGGTAGTTAATGGCCTCAAAATTAAGAATCCAGTAGCCGATACTGAAAATGGAAAGCAGTATCAGCAAATAGTCAACGATTCTCATTAGCTTGTTTTTGGATTTATACAACATAAAGGCCAGAATATAGGTAATTATGACGTAAATTCCACGGTGATACTGAGTAGATGCCGGTTGCAAAACAGCAGAATAGGAGTAAAAAAGGACCAGAACGACGGATAGTGTGTCAAATATTATTTTTTCTGCTTTGTTTAATTTGTCGTACACGTTTTCCTCCTATCGCTGAAGAATCCGGTTACGAAAAACCTCTTCCGCCTAAATTTAAAATGCGAGATGTGAGAATTGGGAAGGACGCTATAGATTAATTACCGAACCAACACCCAAATCTCACATATTGAGGTTAAGCGCCATAACCGCCACATACATAAAATCGCGCAGCGAGTTTATTTTAGCATCCCCTTTTCTTTCCAGAACTTTTCGGCGCCGGGATGAAAGGGGGTAACGATGTTGGTGGCCCCGGTTTCCAGGCTCATATTCTTAAAGGTTTTTTTCTGACCATACATGTGCTTGAGCCCTTCGTCCGTGTAGATAATGGACAGCATTTTGTAAACAACATCGTCGGGAACCTTGGTGTGGGCCACCCACAGGGCGCTGTCCTGGAAAGAGGGTGCATCGTAATCGACGCCCTTGTATGTACCGGCCGGAACCGCCAGTTTGCCGAAATATGGATACTTGTCATAAAATCCGGATGACGTGGCATCGGCATCCAGGTCGAGCAAAGCGATATCGTTGGTCTGGGCGGCCATTATGACCGCGCCACTCGGAAAAGCGGTGAACAGCCAAAAGGCATCCAATTGATTATTGCCGAACGCGGCAGCGGCATCATTGTACCCCATGGCATTGCGCTCGATCTTATCCCAGATTCCCATATGGCTGAAGAACAGTTCGCAGTTGGCAAATGCGCCGGAGCCTGCATTGCCGACACCGACCTTTTTGCCGGCCAGATCTTTGACGCTCTTGATCCCGGAATCGGCCCGGACCACCATTTGCGCCGGGGCGCCATACAACCAGGCCACGGCCATCACATTTTCATATTTTTTGGAATCATTTTTCATTTGGCCGTTGCGGCCCAGCCAGACGTGACCGGAATAAACGACGCTCATCTGCTGTCTCCCCGCGTTCGTTTTCCGCAGATTTTCTACCGAACCGGCGGATGTCTGCGCCTTTACGGAAAATTCCTCAACACTCTTTATCGGTTTATACACTTGGATGCCATTTGCAACCACCTGGAAGGTCCCACCAGCAGGTCCGCCGCCAAAAATAACTCTTGTTTTACGAGCAAACGAATCGGTAGAGAAAACAAGGGTGATCGCTAAAAATGCACAAATACATATAATTACGATAGAAAATTTGTTTCTCATGTCAAATCCTCCAAAAACCTTTGTTGGTTAGTTTCTGTCCTAAACTCCGATCCCCTTTCTTGAAGGGGGAGGGAATTTTAGGCAGAACTAGTTAACGTCTTACCATAAAATTAAGATCAAACGGTTGATCGCATATGGTATATAAAATTCTTTTTTCCCGAATTCGGTACACTTAGTTTGCTAAACCACCTCCTCCCATATGACCTGCTTTATAGCTAGCAAGAACCATATTTTGCCAAACCCCATTTTCTAATCGGAAGCCCGCCAGTAGGCGGGCGCAATGAAATTTGAGGTCGCATGCGCTTCAGGCCAGACACACTCGAATTTGCCATTCTTTATCTGCAGCACCTGGGTGGGCAGGCTGTTCTGCCGCTCAAATTTCTCATATGACTTAAACTTCACCGGCCCGAAAGGGGTGATCAGGTCCGTGTCGTCCAGTGCCGTTCGGATATTTGCTGCACTGTAGGTATCTGCCCGTTTCAATACATCCGCTGCCACCAGCAAGGCCGAATACGCCTCGGCGCCGTGATAGTCCGGCGGTGTGTCATATTTATGGATATATTGATCGTAATATGCTTTTGTACCCGGATACTTCAGATATGGCGTCCACAGCGTTGCTGTCAGCAGATGATTGGCCTTGTCCCCGGTCTTATCGATGAATGTCTGGCTGGTAAAACCGCCGGCCCCCCCCACCAACAAGGAATTCAACTTTGATTCTCTGATCGTTTTGACCAACAAGGTCGCATCCTTGAGATACGACACCATATAAATCACATCGGGAGCATCATCTTTCAAACGGTCAACAATACGCTTAAAATAATCGGCGCTGAGTCTTTCTTTGTGATAAGGCTCGATGGCGTGTAATTCAATGTCATTTCCCCGGCAAAACCACATCATCCGCATGGCGCCGCTGGTGCCGTAAGGACTGTTTTCGTATACAATGGTCATGGATTTTGGTCTGATATTATTCAGAAAAAAATCTTCCAGCCCCTTTGTGTAATCTTTGGCAGGTGGATTCAGCCGATAGACATTTTTCCATTTCCGTTGCGTGATCCGGTCATCTGCAGCCGTGCACACCAGCAAGGGGCGGTCTAACTTTTCTGCAATTCTGGCCATGTAAATCGTATTGCTGCTCTGATAGGCTCCCACCAGCATAACGGCCCCTGCTTTTTCAACCAGCTCGGTAACGGCCATTTCTCCAGGTTTGGGTTTTCCCTGGTCATCGGCATACACTAATTTTAAAGGCTGCCCCTTGATCCCACCCTCTTTGTTGATAACTTCCAGCGCCATTTCAAATGAGTTCTTCATCATGGTGGCATAAGGGTAAGACTCTGAGTGTAGGACACCGATGACCAGTGGTTCAGCGGCTGAGCTGGTTTGGGGCGTAATAAGAAGCGTGGTGATAAAAAGCAGCAGGGTAAGCCAGGGTAAGAATTTTGATCTGTTTTTCATGATCCCCCCCTTCATGATCAAGAAAACACGAAAAAAAGTTGGAGAGAAAGAACTCTTTCTTTAATCAAGAAAACTGGGGCAGTCTACCGAGAAGCAAGCAGATTGTCAACTGGAGTATTTCTGATTTTCTTGTCAGATTTTTTCTTACAAAATTCAGAACTACTGACATGTCGTAAAATCTGATGCACACAATTGTTTGTGGTCGTGCCGAAAATACCGGGTCTCGGGCGAATCGTTCTGAATTTTATTTCTTTTTTTTCCTTTCTACTACAAATTCAAGCCATCCCGAAAAGCTCGTCAGACTGAGGTCAGGAGCCTTGAAATCAGGGTTCAATCAGCCGGTTTTGCATGGCAAATCGTGACAATTCGGCGTTGTTCCGCAAATTCAGTTTCTTTAGCAACCGCAATCGGTAGGTATCCACGGTTTTTACACTAATGTTGTAAACGCTGGCAATTTCGCGATTGGTATGCCCCATGGCCAAACGACGCAATACCTGAAGTTCACGCATGGAAAGAGAATCCAGGGGGGATTGTTCACCGCTGCCTTTGGCAATTCGCAGCGCCAGGGTTTCTGCCGCTTCATCCGTCAGGTAGCGGCTGCCTTCATGTATTTTTCGGATAGCCTTTAAAAGTTGTTCGGGAGCCGATTGTTTGGTCAGGTAACCCATGGCGCCGGCCTGGATCGCCCGAACGACATATTGACCTTCTTGGTGCATGGTCAGGATAAGAATCGGCAGATCAGGACAAATTCCGCACAATTGGCTGACGACCTCCAGTCCATCCAGGTCCGGCATGGAGATATCGATGACGGCAACATCCGGCGCTGCTTCCCGGACTAGCCGAATGGTTTCTCTGCCGTCGGCTGCTTCTGCAACCACCTCCATATCGCCGCTTTCTTCAACGATACGGCGAAGCCCGGCCCGGACAATACTATGGTCATCTGCCAAAAGGACTTTGATCAAGTTTGATCTCCCTGGTTCGATTTTTAGAAGCGAAACGGTGGTACGTCAATACGGAGTGCATAATACGCCGTTCGGAGTTATTGGTTGGTTATTGATAAACTTGTAAAAATCCAATTTTTACGCTTTACCGTCATTCCGGCGGAGCCTGTGCCGGACTCGATCCGGTAGCCGGAATCCAGTATTTTCAAGTAGGTTCTGGATGCCGGATCAAGTCCGGCATGACGATTCGCCGACTTTCTACGAAACCGTCGGTTACTTGTTATTCGTTATTAGAAATAAAAAGTCGGCCGCAATTGAGGATAAGTCTACCCTACTATTAACCAATAACAGTTGGCAAATAAATAAGGACAGAGCGAAGCGATTCCATCCTTCGTCATTCATCCTTCGTCAATCGTCCTTTGCCCTTCAATCGGTACCTTAAAACAAACCCGGGTACCTTTCTCCGGCTGGGAAACCACATCTAAAGTACCATTGACCAGAGCGGCCCGTTCGCGCATACCGGCTATTCCCAGGCCTTCGGCGTCTGAAAGATCGGGTGAATAAAAGCCGCGTCCGTTATCAGCCACTTCCAAAGTCAGGTTCCCGTTTTGAGCCGTCAGCATCACCTCGACCCGGCTCGCAAGAGCATGGCGAGCGACATTCGTGATTGCTTCTTGAGTGATCCGGTAGGCGGCGGTGGCAATGGTTTCACTCAGAGAAGGAATCTTATCGTACTCAAACACGCAGGTAATTTCGGTGCGTCTTTCAAAATCTGTTGTGTACCATTCCAGCGCATCCACCAGCCCCAAATCATCCAGAACGCCTGGACGAAGACGAAACGCCATGCCGCGAACATCCTCGATATTCTTGTCGATCAACCGGCACATGGTCAATGCCCGTTCGGAGGCCTTTGCATCCGATTTCGTGAACCGCTGCTGCATCCAGACCGAATCCATTCGCAAGGCGGTAAGCACCTGTCCAAGCTCATCATGCAGTTCCCGAGCAATGGCGGATCGTTCTTTTTCCTGATTGGCCATAATTCCGGCGGAAAGCCGTCGGAGCTGATCCTGGGCTTTTTTTAGGGCTGTAATGTCATTGAGTATACCGCAAACGCCGCTGATGGCTCCGGATTCGTCATATATGGGAAATTTAACGGAAAGGTAGGTATGCAGCCCGTCTGCCTGGGGAATATGTTCATTTTCCTGATATGATTGACTGTTGGCAAGCACCTTTAGATCGCTGCCCCGAAACTGATTTGCAATCCCTTTGGGTAATACATCAAAATCGGTCTTTCCCTTGACTGCCTCATTTTTCACCCCAAACAATTCTTCAAAACGAGAATTGACCAGGATATAGCGACCTTCTTTGTCTTTGATGTAGACGACAGCAGGCGTGTATTTGAGTATGCTGTGGATCTCACGGGTTCTATGTCGCACCTGGCGTTCAAGGTCATGGGAATATCGACTCAGGGCTTCTTTGGCATGTTTCAACGCCTCTTCGGCCCGTTTGCGTTCGGTCACGTCAATTGAAACGGCCAGCGTTCGTTTTATATGCCCCTGTTCGTCACGGTCTGCAATGGCTGATAAGAGAACGTCGATGATTTCATTGTTTTTTTTAATATACTGGTACGGTACATCTTTGACAAAGCCGGTTTTAAAAAATTCTTTAAAGACGTTTTCTTCAGCATGGCGCCGTGATTCTTCCGTAAAAAAACTGGTAAGCCGACGTCCGATGACTTCCTCTCGCCGGTAACCCATCACCTCACTCCAGTAATCACTGACGCTGACAATTCGGCCACTGGTATCAATCGAATGCAACATGGCCGGCGTGTGATGATAGAGTCCGCGGTAGCGCTTTTCACTTTCTCGCAGCGCTTTTTCAGCCGATTGCCGTTTGAAAATTTCGACACTTGCTTTTTTGTAAAGAAAAAAAACAGACAGCCCAATCAGGACGCACAACATCAGGATCAACGGCCCGGTGATCCGGATAAACGGGTCTGAAACTGTTTTTGAGACTGCTTTGAGGCTGCGTAGATGAATGACTTTCCAGCCCGGATAATTATCCAGCTTAATTTGGTGTATCAGATATTCATTGCCAGTGCCATCAGCAGCATATTTTTCGCCATTAACCCGAATACCTGTCCAGTTCCAAGGCCCTTTACCAAATTGATTAGAATTGGCAATTTGAGATTTTTCTTCGGAAGTAAGTTCTCTTAATGAGTGGTAAAGCCAATTTTTGTGATTGGAAATAAAGATGATGCCCAGGGGATCCGTGACCAGTACGATCTCATCTTTAGCGGTATCCAACTCTTTTTCAACCAGTTCGACCGAAGCCTTGATGACGACAACTCCTGATGGTGGATTGCGATTGTTTGTAAAAACCGGATGGCTGTAGTAGACCCCTCGTCTTCCTGAAGTGATGCCCAGCGCGAGGTAGGTTGCAGGGCTGCCCTGGATGGCCTGTTGAAAGTACGGGCGAAAGTCAAAATTTTGATCGACAAAACTATCAGGTGCATGACGGTTGCTGGAGGCAACGGTGTCGCCCTCAGCGTCCATCAGGTAGCAAACCTCCACATTCAGTGTCTTGTTAAAGTGATCGAGGATGGCGTTTGCATTTTTCAAGGCAGTGGTATCATCCGGCAGTATCAATAATTGTGACAGTTCATTTATGCCTGATAAAGCCTTCACCGGTTTTATATTTTCTGAAAGAAATGATGAAAGATTTTTCTGAATGGTCCGGACACGAGCGATGGCCTGGCGTTCGGCTTCCTTGAAAGCGGATTTTTTCAAGGCAGAATAATAAAGATACCCGCCGGTCGAAGCAGATAAAAAGGCCAGCAACGATAAAACCAATAAAATCAGGCGTAATTTCATGCTTAAATCTTTCTAAATTGCATTCATGCCCAACCCGGATAAACCGGAATTGAATATTGACGATTGAAGATTGAAGTTTTTGATATATTGTTGCTTCACCTTGGGGAGGAAACGGATTTGAGCCCATGGGCAGATGAGAAGGTTATGGAGGTGTATTTGTGGTATCTAACCCTGGTCACCGGCTGCAGGTTTCCGGACGCTCAAAAAAAGAGTCGCTCGCGCTGCGCAGGTGAGTGAAACAGATTTATAACCAGATGAAGACACAATTTTTTTATACGAGCTGCCCGGTTTTTCTTAACCCGGAACGTTGAACCCCCTGGCCCAGGCCTGACTTTACGTTGCTCAATTAATTTGATTCATACTTGGGAACCTGATACGGTCTGTAATATGATCTTATGTGTCGCACCAGGGCGGGCTGAACCATT
>JASFFJ010000265.1:0-9453 GCA_050124355.1 Desulfobacterales bacterium
TAATCTTCAACTCAACCAAAAAATTGAAGGCATTACCCAGGAAGCCATGGCCGTTCTGGAAACCCATCATTGGCCCGGCAATATTCGCGAGTTGGAAAATCTCATCGAAAGACTTGTGGTGCTTAGATCCAACGAACGGTGGATAGATGTCAAGGATCTGCCCTTCGACTTGCTGTATACTGAGAACGCAATGAAATCCGACCAACAGCTCGACCAGGGGCTCCTGCAGGCCCGTCGACTATTCGAGCAACAGTACATTCTGCGCGCGTTGAAAATATGCAAATTTAACCAGGCCAAAACAGCCCGGATGCTCAGAATTCACCGCAACACGCTGATACAAAAGATGAAGGCATTGGAGATCGACAGCCAACCTGAAAGTAATTCCAATGCCTAAATCTTCTTTTCCAGCCAGCCTCAAAAACGGACGATTGCACGCTATTATGTGCATTTTTTTAGCAAAATTGATTCTCCAACCTGGTATGTCTTAAAAAAATCCATGATTTCAGCTATTTTTGCAATGGCATAACAATTGCTTCAGATTTAATAGTAAAAATGTCATCGGGGTTTAAATAGCGCGTGAAGAACGATAGCGCAGAGCCCACCGATTTCGGATTAATCCGTGGCGCTTATTTAGCACCGATA
The DNA here is from genome assembly GCA_050124355.1 of Desulfobacterales bacterium. Taxonomy (GTDB): domain Bacteria; phylum Desulfobacterota; class Desulfobacteria; order Desulfobacterales; family JAFDCJ01; genus JAFDCJ01. The sequence continues at coordinate 643 of JASFFJ010000265.1, forward strand.
CATGTATCTGTTTTTTTTTGGCAATGCGGGATCAATCCCTAAATTTACCAGAGGATCTAAATGGAACTGGCAGCGCAGGAACAGCTGGAGAGAGAAATTGTAAGGCTTGAAAATGAGATTCGTTTTCTTAAATCCGAACTAAAAGGCCGACACAAACTGGAAGAACAGCTTTTGCGGGCCCAGAAGATGGAGGCCCTGGCCGCACTATCAGGCGGTATCGCTCACGATTTTAACAACATTTTGCATTGTATTCTGGGATATACTGAGTGGGCGCTGTTGAAAAGATATGAGAGCAGCCCAGATTATGAGCCTCTCAATCAGATTGTCTCCATGGTTAAAAAGGGTAAGCATCTCGCCCGACAACTGCTGGCTTTTGGGCGTAAAATGGACGCCCGTTTGGAAATTTTGAATTTCAATAGTATTCTAAAGAACGTGGAAAAAATCCTGCAGCGGACGATTCCTAGAATGATTGATATTGAGTTGCAGCTAGACGACAATTTAAAGAATATCGCCGCTGATGCCGGTCAATGTGAACAGATTTTAATGAATCTGTGTATTAATGCCAAAGATTCCATGCCCGAAGGTGGGAAACTGACCCTGAAAACGGAAAACGTTTGTCTGAATGGAGGGCCGGATTCGGCCCATATCGATCTCCCTTCGGGAGATTATATCCGTCTAACTATTGCTGACACCGGTCACGGCATCTCTGAAGATACACTGACGCATATTTATAAACCTTTTTTTACGACCAAGGCAAAAGGCAAAGGAACCGGATTGGGTCTCTCAATGGTGCATGCGATCGTACAGAATTATAACGGGGCCATTGAATGTAGCAGCAATCCGGGCGCGGGAACAACCTTCAGGATTTATCTTCCACCCGCAGTTGCAGTTACGGATTTTGTCCAGAGCGAATCGCGGCAACAGCTTTCTAAAATCGGCAGGGGCCACGAAGTGGTCCTGATCGTCGACGACGAAGCGGACATAATTAATATCAGCCAGAAAATTCTTGAGGAAAGCGGCTACACAGTTATTACTGCTCGCAGCGGAGAAGAGGGAATTGCCAAATATTTGCAGAACCAGATCGATCTGGTGCTCCTGGATGTCAGTATGCCTGGCATCGGGGGGGTCAAGTGTCTGCGCCATATCATGTCCCTGAGTTCGAAAGCCAAAGTCATCATTATCAGCGGCTATCTTCTGAGCGGTCAGATTGAAGAAGCGATGACGTTGGGCGCCAAGGCATTTTTGACCAAACCGTTTAGCTTTGAAGAACTTCGAACAACCGTCAGAAACGTGCTCGAGCAAAATTTGAATTGAAGCTGTCTTCATGATCAACAGAAGCAGAAGATGAGCGCAGTGATCCGCACGATGCCTTTCCTTCCGATTTAGATTTCCGCCGGGTAGAGATTAAAGAGGTGAGAGATATGCAAACACATTCAAGGAGGAACTTTCCACGCAATCAATACGAAGCGCCGATTCAATATTTATACTTGCAAACGGACCGCTACTTCAATTCACGAATTTATAACTACAGTCAAGGCGGTATGTATTTTGAGCCTTTAAATTCATTAGAACCTAACTCCAGAATCAATATTATAATGCCCAACTATTCTCCGCAGACAGACGGCCCTGAGGCATTTCAATCTTATTTGGTGGTGATACGGTGGTGTCAAAAACTGCCAGACAAACAATCGGCACGATTTGGGGTCGGTGTCGAAATCCTGGAAAGAAGTCATGAGCGATCCATAAACGTTGAATCCCAGAAACGTCAGACATGTGATCTATGCGGTGAATTGATGCTCACAGCAAGTGTTTGCCGACTAGACGGATCAATTTGTCTATGTCAAGATTGCTATCATCGCTTGGACGAAATGCCGGAAGGCAACATCAAGTTCAGTATCAGACGTTTTTTAGACGGCAATGTGCTTTAGTACCGCTAAAAGGAGTTAAGCGGATCAAAGCTTACGACAGGCGGCATCCTCGCTATCCAGTGCTTGATAAGGCCAATCAATAATTGTCAAAGGGTCCAGCAAGGTTACCATTTCGGGTGTTCTAATTATATTCCAGACAAACCCCTCGTAAGAGAATGAATCGGATGGTTTCCCGAGTGAGAAGTGTAAATGCGGGATGATGTGGGATTTGGAATTGCGGGTATCGCCAAAGGTGGCAATAATATCACCTTCCTTGACAATCACGCCGACAGCAATGTCGGAACGCGGGTTGGTATGGGCATATAAAGATATAAAAACACCGGTATCATTGACGGAATTTTCGTGTTCGATGACCACTGTTGTGCCGAGATAATCTTTAAACATTGCCTTGACCACGCCATTGTGCATCACCGGAATACGGGTATGTTCATCAAGTCGGCGTATTCTGCAGGAATGGTCTCGGTACAAACAAAAATCGATACCTTCATGAGGGTAATCCCGCCGACCATGATCCCCCCACCATTTATCCGGGGAATTGAACAGCATACCTTGACAAAAGATCCAGCCTTCAAATCCCCTTTGATCCAAACCGTTTTCTTCAATAAGCATCTGGGTGAAGCGGCTTTTCTTCATAAATATGGATTTTGGTTGGTCCGAATTGAATGAATTTTTCGAATTCATGAATGCGCCTATCGTTTCATTTTTACCGTAGTGATTTTACAAAAACCCATAGCACAGATGAGGACAAAATCATAATAAAGATTAACTAAGTTTCCGCAAGTGGTCCTTATGTTGAATCGATCACTTCACGAATCGCCTTTAGCATCTCCTTGACAGTGCAGACCGGAATAATTTCCCAACCACTCAGCGCCCTAATTGGCAAAGTAGGGCTTCGCGAAACGCCAATACCTATTGACTCAAATTATTAAGTGATTTAGTTTAGCGTAGAACTAAACTGTCTCAAAGTTGGGAATAGGTCCTTCATGGCCTTTGACTCAATGCAAAACAAATCATCCAAAACTTTGAAAAAAGATGATGGTGGTGAAATATGGAGGTCGGCGTGAACAAGGTCATTATGGAACCGGCTTCGAACCAAAGCAAGGAAGAGCTTGTTGCTAAGTATAAACGAATACTGCAGGATTATATAAATCAGCGGCCGTCGGGAGCACGCATTCAAATCGCAAAGGCACTGAGTAAAAACAAAAGCTTTGTTTCACAAATCACCAATCCGTCCTATACTATTCCAGTCCCGGCCCGACACTTAACTGTTATCTTTGACATATGCCGTTTCACGCTCAAAGAGCGAAAAACCCTTTTAAAGGCCTATACGGCTGCCCACCCCAATTATCAATACCGAGTTGAACCAGCACCAATGCCCAATACGGATCGGCGACTCCTGTCATTTGAGATTCCGGTTCTTGAAGATCCAGCCAAGCAACGAAAGATTGAAGCGATGATCAAGAGCTATGCGCACCAGCTCTTCCAGTTGATAAGCAGCAAGGAATAAACAAAGACACCACCCCAAGAAGAAAGGACCTGTGAACCATTTTTTCAAAGCCTTGCTACGTGATCTTTTAAATTATGATGGGAAAACAAACTTGACAGACCGTTTGGTTTAGTTTAGCAATCAACTTAACTACTCTGATACCTTTTGATAGGAGGTGAGGGCTGGTCAATATATTTATCCTAACTTTTTGAAAAGGAGGTAATTAAATGAAGAAACTGAAACTTGGTATACTTGCGGGTATTTTGATCACAGTATTCGCTATCGGCACGACGCATGCCGCAGACAAATTCATAACCTTGGGCTGGGCGGCATGGGACCCTGCAAATGCATTGGTTGAGCTCTCTAAGGACTTTACAAAGCAAACCGGCATTGAGGTTAAATTTGAGTTTGTTCCCTGGACTAATTTCGCCGATCGAATGTTAAATGAACTTAACCAAGGCGGCAAAACTTTTGACGTTTTAATTGGTGATAGTCAATGGATCGGCGGTGGTGCTGTTTATGGCCACTATGTTAAGCTGAATGATTTCTTTGACAAAGAAGGTATTAGCATGGATGACTTTTTGGCACCCACGGTCTATGGATATTCCACATGGCCGAAAGGAACGCCAAATTATTATGCATTGCCTGCTTTTGGAGATGCGAATGCCTGGGTCTTTAGAAAAGACTGGTTTTCAAAGCCGGAACTTCAGGAAGAATTTCAGAAAAAAAACGGCTATAAACTGGATGCACCCAAAACATGGAAGCAATTAATGGATATCGCGAAATTTTTCCAAGATCGTGTTGTCGATGGAAAAAAAAGATATGGCGTCGCTATATTCACCGAAAGAGGTTCTGAAGGAATTACAATGGGTGTCACTGCTGCAATGTACGCTTGGGGATTTCAATATGAAGACCCTAAAAAACCTTACCATATGGACGGCTTTGTCAATAGTCCTGAAGCGGTTGCCGCCCTGGAATTCTATAAAGAGCTTTACGACTGCTGCACGCCCCCGGGTCATTCCGATGCCTACATGGTAGCGAATTTGGATGCCTATGATTCGGGCCAGGTCGCAATGCAAATGAACTGGTACGCATTTTTCCCCGGAATTAACAAGTCTGAAAATGTCGGTTTCGGCAAAACAGGATTTTTTTCCAACCCGGATCAATTAACATCCGGCGCAACGTTGGGTGGGCAGGGAATGTCGGTCGTATCCTATTCCGACAAAAAGGATTTAGCACTTCAGTATATCAAGTGGTTCGCTCAACCTGAAGTTCAAAAGAAATGGTGGTCCCTAGGCGGTTACTCATGCCACAAAGCGGTACTAAACGATCCCGGATTTCCAAAATCCCAACCTTATGCTCAGGGATTTCTTGATTCTATGGGTAAGGTTAAAGATTTTTGGCAAGAACCTACCTTTGTCGAATTGATGCTGCCGATGCAGAAACGGGTTCATGATTACGTCGTGGGAAATAAGGGCACTGCCAAAGAAGCCCTTGATAAACTCATTGAAGACTGGAAAGAGGTCTTTGAGGAGGAAGGAAAGTACAAATAACGCTTCAATGTCGAAAACATGGACACTTCTACCCTGATTGAGCGAAAGTCGAGGGTGCCCCATCTTCAAGGCGTCCAAGGGTGAAGCTGTAGTAGTTTACCGCAATCCCTTGGCAACGCAGAAGATGGGGTGGCATCGGCTTTCCCGTAGGGTAAACAAAATGGGATTTAATTTTGACATCTACATCTCAACTATAAAGCCGTTATTAAAATGGTGCTGTTTGATGATTATCAAACATTAAATCAAAATGATATTAAGGCCATCCCATTTTGTTTACGATTGATTAGGATCCTATCACCCTGCCGGAGTGTCCGTGTTGCTATTTATACGCGGGTCCATAAATTTTTTACGATGATTGTCAACATGATTTAGAAAGACAATGATAAAAAAAATAAATAACAAGCTGCTAAATATGTCTGACCGAGCGATCGCATGGCTGTTCACCCTGCCGACGCTCATTCTGCTGTTATTTATAAATATTTATCCGCTCATATGGTCGGTCTATTTGTCTTTTACCAATTACAAGGCCAATCGCCGCGGGGTCGAAATCGCATGGGTGGGGCTAAAGTGGTATAAAAAAATATTAACCGATGAAGATGTTTGGGCAAATTTACAGGTCACTGCCCATTTTTTATTTTGGACAATCCTTTTACAAGGGCTTATCGGCTTGTCATTGGCGTTGCTCTTGAACAAAAAATTTAAGGGCCATGAGGTGTTCACCACCGTCGTCGTTTTGCCCATGATGCTTTCTCCCGCTGTTGTCGGTGTATTCTGGACGTATATTTACCAGCCACAAGCCGGCATTTTTAATTACATTATTAATTTTTTTCACGATTTTGGTGAGTTTTCAATGATCGCCGATGTTTCTCTGGCGCCGTGGAGCATCATAATTGTCGATACCTGGATTTGGTCACCGTTTGTAATGCTCCTGTGTTTAGCAGGGTTAAGGTCCATACCAGATTACCTCTATGAAGCCGCTGAAGTCGATCGGGCAAGTAAATGGCAACAGTTTATTCATATCACCTTGCCTTCCGTCCTACCGTTTTTAATGCTTGCCATACTATTTCGGGGGATCGAAAATTTTAAGATGTTCGACATGGTAAACGAGCTTACCGGTGGCGGTCCCGGGTCCGTAACCGAATTGGCGTCCATCCATCTAAAAAGAGCAGCCTTTGAAAAGTGGCGAACGGGATACAGTTCTGCTTTCGCAGTTATACTATTTGTAACTGTCTTCGGTGCGGGAAATATCTATGTCAAATTCTTAAATAGGATAAAAGAAAAATAAAGAATGTCACACTCTTTAGACACATCCAGATCCCCCCTAGAGCCCTCATCACGAAGCAAAAAAATAGCTGCCGGTTTAATAATTGTGTATGTCTTGATCACCATCATACCGTTGCTATTAATCGTTATGACGGCATTTAAAAGTGTTCCTGACGCGATCACCTACCCACCAAAGCTTATTTTCAAACCTTCTTTAGAGGGTTTTGTAAACCTCTTTACACAGAGAACCCGTCAACCCAAAGCATATTTAGAATCATTGCCGCCAGCGGCTACTTGGTATGAAAAGATTGTTCGTAAAAGGCAGATGGTCATCGCCGGACCATCAAGATTTTTCCATCGTTTTGTGAATTCAATCGCCATCGGTTTTGGATCAACCTTTTTTTCAGTTTTTTTGGGCACACTCGCGGCATATGGCTTTTCTAGATTTAGGATTCCGGCCAAAGATGACTTGCTATTTTTTATATTATCGACCCGAATGTTTCCACCGATCGCGGCGGCTGTCCCCATATTTCTAATGTATCGAACGCTTGGTTTAAATGACACCTATTTGGGAATGATCATGCTCTATACGGTCGTCAATTTAAGCCTTTCAGTATGGCTATTGAAAGGTTTCATTGACGAAATTCCAAAAGAATATGAAGAAGCTGCGATGGTTGATGGTTACTCAAGATTGAGTGCTTTTTTTAAGGTTATTCTACCGGAGGCTGCAACCGGAATTGCTGCAACAGCAATATTTTGTTTGATTTTTGCCTGGAATGAATATGCGTTCGCTATTTTACTGACGTTTAGAGAAGCGCAAACACTGCCGCCGTTTATCCCAACGATAATTGGCGAAGGTGGACTGGACTGGCCTGCGATCTCGGCGGCAACGATGATTTTTTTATTGCCCGTCGTCGTTTTTACGATATTGCTAAGAAAGCATTTACTAAGGGGAATTACTTTTGGAGCAGTAAGAAGATGATGTTAAATTCGAAAAGGGATAAAAAGTTTGCCCTGTTTCGCAGGGGACCGTTGGAAAATATAGCGACGGCTATCATCGGGCTGGGTGTCTTTATGTTGATGCAACCGTTTTCTATTTTCCTCTACTCGCATTCGTTCAAATTTATTTTATTCGGGACGTTGGCATTTGTTGTCGTTAGTCACTTTCCGGACGAATAATCTGCTATGGCTGAGATAATCACAAAAAATCTGAATAAGAAATTTAACGATTTTGTTGCGGTGAGCGATACCAATCTAACGATCAAAGACGGTGAATTTTTCGTATTGCTGGGACCATCCGGCTGCGGCAAAACCACAACGTTAAGAATGATCGCCGGGCTGGAATTCCCAACCAGTGGTAATATTTTCTTGGATTCGGAGGATGTCACCTTTCGAAGGGCATCGCAAAGAGACATTGCGTTTGTATTTCAATTGTTTGCACTTTATCCGCACATGAATGTCGAAAAAAATATAGGTTATCCATTAAAAACTCAAAGGGTTGCAAGATCAGAAATTAAACGGAGAGTGCGGGAAGTGGCAAAGTTACTTCACCTTGAACATATCTTAAAATCCAAAGTGTCCGGCCTCTCGGGGGGGGATCGCCAACGTGTTGCACTTGGACGCGCTATTATAAGGCGGCCCAAAGCTTTTTTAATGGATGAACCGTTAGGCGCCTTAGATGCGGAATTCAGAGAATTAATGTGTTCAGAGCTAAAAAAGTTACACACGGATATTGAGGCGACGACAATTTATGTAACCCACGATCAAAACGAGGCGATGGCGATGGGCGACCGCGTCGGCGTTATGGATAAAGGTCAAATACTTCAGGCAGATGATCCGCTAACACTCTATAATAAACCCAGAACAATGTTTGTTGCAAATTTCATCGGAAGTCCGGCCATGAATTTTCTTCCAATTCATGCCAGTATTCAAAAGGGATGCACGTCGGTTTCGATAAACGGCTATCTTTTGAATATTCCTGAACTGCATGAGCCCGGCCACTCGGATTTAAATTACGTGGGCGTTAGGCCTGAGAATATTGAAATTTTGGATGCGAACCAAGAAGGGTTTCAAGGCAAAGTTTACGGGGTCGAATATCTCGGGGTACGAAAAATTATCACCGTTGATACGGCAGTCGGAAGAGTCAAGGTTAGGTCGGCTAATAATCTTGATGTCAAATTAGACGACAATGTGAAACTAAATTTTAATTCTAAAAAGATTATTATCTACAATAGTGATAATGGCAAAGCCATAAAAAGCGAGTTTGTTTCCTGAACAATATTTATCATTTAGGTTTGTTTTGTAATCTAGTCTTAAATGAGCACCGCCGCTGGCCGCGAGCGTCCAGTCTGATCGGAAAAGAAACTTTTCGGGCTCGATTCCGGAATCGGTCGCTGTTGGGTTTCGCATTTGGCATTAATATCGCTAACATGTAGGTTGGATTGAGTGCAACGAAATCCAACAAAGCCTGGATTAGGCTCAACCCAACCTACGGAAGGCAAAGGGACACAGGATAGAACCAACCTCAACTTTTTGGAGTGTAGTTTCATATAAGCAATGTCAGAAGTCAGAATAGAAAATA
>JASFFJ010000266.1:0-9448 GCA_050124355.1 Desulfobacterales bacterium
TCCGGGAACTGGAAAATCTGATGGAGAGAGGCTATATCCTGGAATCCGGCGCGGTGTTGACGCCGGAAAGTTTTGAGGCCGATCTTTTCGATTCAGCTGTCGGTGATGTCTCAGCTGTGTTGCCGGTGGATGCTCGACTACAGTTGTCCGTAGCCAGGCGGCAGGCCATTGATGATTTTGAGCGGCAATATCTCAAAGAGTTGTTTGCCCGCAACAAAGGCAAAGTCAGCCGAACGGCCGAAGATGCCGGTGTCAGCACCCGCCAGTTGAACAAGCTGATGGTTAAGCACGGAATTCAGAAAGAAGAATTTAGAAATAAGAACTGAATGTTCTGAGCAGAAAAAATATCAGAAGTTACAGTTCGTATTTCTCTTTTTTGTACTATTTAACCCAACTGAAACGGCAACGCCTTCAGACACCCCGATACGGGAGCGCGGTTTTTTCGCAACCCTCTGAAATTGCATTTCAAAACTTTACTTCACCCCAAAACAAATTCGATCGAATTCAACTCCTCACCTCTTTGGCACGTGTTTTGTGTCCATCGTAATGACAGCCAGCCTCCGTGAGCACAGAAATACGTTCCAGCAAGCTGATAAAGAAAATCACCGTTTGGTAAATCAATCTTCAGCTGAGACTAACCTAACAATTTATTTTACAACCAGGAGAAAAGTTTCATGCCCGGCAAGCTTCCAAAATCTGGCGCAGGTCAGAACGGCCATCCAAGCGGCGATCATCGGTACGACCTAGTCGATAGAGCACTCAAGCGTAATCAGTATCAACAACATGCGCTGATCGAGGTGCTCCACACGGCCCAGGAGGCTTTCGGATATTTGGCAGAAGATTTATTAGTTTATATAGCTCGCCAGTTGAAGTTACCATTGAGTTGGGTTTATGGAGTAGCCACTTTCTACCATTTTTTTTCACTGAAGCCACAAGGCGAGCACTCCTGCATCGTTTGCATGGGGACAGCGTGTTACGTGAAACGGGCAGCCGAGATTCTGGCTGCGTTGAAAACCGAGTTTCAACTGGAGCCGGGCCAGACGACATCCAATGGCAAATTGAGTCTGGCTACTGCGCGCTGTTTGGGCAGTTGTGGCCTTGCACCTGCCGTCGTCTTGGATGGCAGCGTGTTGGGTTTGGAGAATCCAGAAACGACTCTGCTTCGAGTACGCGAGTTGATCGGCTACTCACCATATGAGCCCCTGAATAATCCCCCGCAACAGCTTGAACTTAAAGAGAAGGAAATTCCATGAATCGACCCGAACTGCAAGCCATGGCACAACGGGAGTTGGAGCGACAGGGTAAATTTCGTTGCAGGCTACTTTGCTGTGCCAGCACGCCGTGTCTATCTTCGGGTTCCTCTGCTGTGCAAGCCGAACTCCAAAAAATTATCGACGCCGATGCACTGGATGCTGATGTTGAAACCGTGTCTACCGGTTGCATGGGGCCCTGCAGCCGCGGGCCGCTTGTCATTGTCCAGATGGAAGGTAAAGACGATGTGGTTTACGAACGCGTGGCCCCTGACCAAGCCCAAAAAATTTTGGACAAACACGTGCTTAGTGCTACGAACAGCGCTTTTGAAGAACACATACTGCCGCTGGACTGGCCGTTTTTTACCAAGCAAACAAAAATTGTCCTGGCCAACTGCGGCCTGATGGATCCGGAGCGACTCGAAGACTACGTGGCCCGGGGTGGCTATAGTGCCCTGGCTCATGCCGTGCGAGAGATGACACCTGAAGAAGTGTGTGAACAGATCACTCGCAGTGGACTCCGGGGTCGTGGCGGTGCGGGCTATCCCACTGGTTTGAAGTGGCATCTCGTTCGCAAAGCGCCCGGGGAAAAGAAATTTGTCGTGGCCAACGGCGATGAAGGTGACCCTGGAGCTTATATGGACCGCACATTGATGGAATCGGATCCACATAGGGTGCTTGAGGGTATGGCAATTGCCGGTTATGCAGTCGGCGCGGAGCAGGGCTACATTTATGTTCGGGGTGAATATCCGGTGGCGGCCAGCCGGCTGGAGCGGGCCATCCGTGTGGCTGAGCGCCGTGGATTATTGGGCAGCCGTGTTTTGCTCAGCAATTTTAATTTTCGTATCGACCTTCGCATCGGTGCTGGTGCCTTTGTCTGTGGTGAAGAGACTGCGCTTATGACCTCGATAATGGGCCGGCGGGGACAACCCGTACCACGCCCTCCCTATCCCGCTCAACACGGCCTGTGGGGGTATCCAACGCTGATAAACAACGTGGAAACCTTCGGTAGCATTACACCCATTATTAGTCAAGGTGCAGAATGGTTTGCAAACATCGGTACCGAGAAAAGCAAAGGGACCAAGATCTTTGCACTGGCAGGTAAGATAAAAAATACCGGTCTTATTGAAGTCCCTATGGGTATCAGTCTGAGAGAAATAGTATACGACATTGGCGGGGGCATTCCAAACCAAGGTACCTTCAAAGCTGCTCAAACCGGAGGCCCCAGCGGAGGCTGCATCCCAGTCCAGTTTCTGGACACACCGATAGACTACGACAGTTTGCAGACGCTCGGATCCATTATGGGTTCCGGCGGCCTGATCATCATGGATGGTCAAAGCTGCATGCCCGATGTCGCCAGATTCTTTATTGAATTTTGTATGGATGAAAGCTGTGGAAAGTGCGTTCCCTGTCGCGTGGGTACAGCACAAATGTATCAGCTCCTCAAGAATATAACCAATGGTAGCGGCAGGATGGCTGATCTGTCGAGTTTGGAGGAACTGTGCACGATGGTAAAGGAGACCAGTCTTTGCGGTCTGGGTCAATCTGCTCCAAATCCGGTCCTAAGCACGATACGCTATTTCCGGGATGAGTATGAAACCCACATCAAAAACAGGCATTGTCCGGCAGAGGTCTGCCGAATGACAGAAAAGCCAATTCTGGCCTTTATCGATTCACGATTGTAAGCTGATCTTTCCTCTAGTTTCGAACCGGAGATTAAAATGTCGGTTGTCACCCTAACAGTTGATGACAAGCTCGTCGGTGCTCGCGAAGGGCAAACCCTTCTGGAGGTTATTCAAGAACAGGGTATCGAGATACCGACCCTGTGTCACCTGGATGGGCTGAAAGAGGTGGGCGGCTGTCGCCTTTGTTTGGTGGAAGTCAAAGGAAGTCCCAGATTGCTAGCCTCCTGCACAACCCAGGTCCAAGAAGGCATGGTCGTCCAGACTCACAGCCAGCGACTTGCCAAGTATCGGCGAATGACTGTGGAATTGCTATTATCTGAACGCAACCACGTATGTGCCGTGTGTGTGATGAACGGTCACTGCGAGTTGCAGGATCTGGCGGCCAAGTTGGGAGTGGACCATGTGCGCTACGAGTACCTGAGACCAGAGCTCCCGATGGATGCCAGCCACGATCGTTTTATCATGGATCCCAACCGCTGTATCCTATGCACCCGCTGCGTTCGGGTATGCGATGAAGTAGAGGGCGCTCATACGTGGGATGTACTGGGCAGAGGGGTCAAAAGCATGATCGTCGCTGACCTCAATCAACCCTGGGGAACGAGCCAGAGTTGTACCGACTGTGGCAAATGCATCCAGGTTTGCCCGACAGGCGCTCTATTTGAGAAAGGGGTTCCGGTACCTGATATGCAGAAGCAGCATGATTTTTTGCGCTGGATTATAGACGGTCGGGAAAAAAAGATATGGCATCGCCGATTTAAAGGCAAGGAGGAGTTAGGGTGACAACAAGGAAACACGATAACACGATCCGTCTCGCCACCGCCTGGCTTGGTGGTTGTTCCGGTTGCCATATGAGTCTTTTGGATATAGACGAACGTTTATTTGATTTAGCGGCGTCGGCAAAACTTGTCTACAGCCCATTATCCGATATCAAGGAACTCCCCAGTGGAATTGACATAATCCTTGTAGAAGGGGCTGTTGCAAACATGGATCACCTCAGATTGGCACTGCAAATCAGGAAGCAAAGCAAAATAGTGATCAGCTTCGGTGACTGCGCTGTGACCGGCAATGTCACAAGTCTGCGAAATCACTTGGAAGTAGATGTCCTGCTTGGCTCTGTCTATGAGGAAAGACTGAAACAAATAATCCAGGGCAGTGATGCAGAAAGCGTTTTACCGAAGCTATTGCCTGAGGCATTGCCCCTGCACCAGGTCATTGCTGTTGATCTTTTCATGCCGGGCTGCCCTCCCAATGAGGAGCGAATTTGGACGGTACTGGACGCTTTGCTAAAGGAGGAGACGGTTATTCTAAACGAGGAGATGCGACGTTTTGGGTAGCTGCAGCAGTTCTAACTGATTTCCAATTATACGATAAACTCATAATCCGGGTAGAGAGCTACCCGCCCAGCTGCAAATTACTCAATTCATAAGCCACCGGCTCAGCCGGTGAGAATTGAAAAGGTTCTACCGTTACCGGGAGAACACATAAAATTGAATTAAACTTGAACGATGCCGGTGGCTTATGAATTGATTAAATAAAAGAATTTTGGCTCACTTATTTTCCGATTTAGTCAGCTAAGTAAGCAGCGTATCTGCTCATCAAAACCGACAAATCAGAAAACGACATGATTAAAATAATCTTCTAAATATGTCAGCGCACGCGATAATAACAAAAACTAAGTTAAAGCAAAAATTCTTTTCACAAATCAGCGACCACCAGCAGAGCGTGGTCCCGGCCCCTTCGAGGGGCCATCCTCATACCCCCAGCTGCTGGTGGTCGCTGATTGGAAAACCGATATGACACAGACTATCTGTATTGATCCTGTTACGCGCATCGAAGGCCACGCCAAAATCACCATAAGTTTGGACGAAGCTGGCACAGTGACCGAGACCAGATTACACGTCACTGAATTTCGTGGTTTTGAGAAATTTTGTGAAGGGCGCAGTTTTTGGGAGATGCCTGGAATCACTTCACGCATATGCGGCATCTGCCCCGTGAGCCATCTTCTGACCTCAGCCAAAGCCGGTGACGCCATTTTAGGGGTTCAAATACCGTCCACCGCCAAAAAGCTTCGCCGCCTGCTGAACTGGGCCCAGATTGTCCAGAGCCATGCCCTTAGTTTTTTTCATTTGAGTGCCCCGGACCTGCTACTTGGCATGGAAAGTAGTCCGGAACAGCGCAATCTGATGGGTCTGATACAAAAACATCCCGATGTCGCCAGAAACGGTATCAGGTTGCGCCAATTCGGCCAGGAGGTCATTCGCCTTTTAGCGGGCAAAAGCGTGCATCCTACCTGGGCAGTGCCTGGTGGTGTGGATGAGTCTTTAAGTTCTGAAAAACGAAACCAAATAAAACGTATGTTGCCCGATGCGTTTGACATCATTGATTTGACCCTGGATCTTTTCAAAGATACGCTCAATCAGCTTGAAGCAGAAATACAAAGCTATGGTGATTTCCCCAGCTTATTCATTGGCCTGGTTACACCTGATGGCGGATTGGAGCACTACGAAGGTGTGTTGCGAGTGATGGACAGCGACGGTAAGCTGCTGGAGGATGGTTGTCCTCCGGAACAGTACCAGGCTATTATCGGCGAAGCTATCGAGCCATGGAGCTATCTGAAATTCCCCTACTATAAACCATACGGCTATGCCGACCATAAAGGGCTCTATCGGGTCGGAGCCTTGGCGCGTCTCAATATTTGCGATTTTGCCGGCACGCCCAGGGCGGAACGGGAGCTGCGACAGTTCCGACGTCTGAGTCGCCAGGGCAAGCCTGTCACCAGCAGCTTTCACTATCACTACGCCCGCCTGATCGAGATTCTTTTTGCCCTCGAAAAGATTGCCGAGAGCCTGGAAGATCCGGACATCACGAATCCGCATGTGCGTAGCAGGGCCGATGTCAACCAGCAGGTTGGAATCGGTGTGTGCGAAGCTCCCCGGGGCACACTTTTCCATGAGTATCACGTCAATGAGCATGGTATTCTTCAAACCGTTAATCTATTGATTGCCACCGGTCATAACAATCTAGCCATGAATAAAACCATCCGCCAAATTGCTAAGAGTTATATCAAAGGACCGGAGCTCAGCGAAGGACTTTTGAATCGCATTGAACACGGCATCCGGGTCTTCGATCCTTGCCTGAGTTGTTCCACCCATGCTGTGGGCAAGATGCCGTTGCATATCCAGCTTCTGGGGCCGGATGGACAAGTGATGGCCGAGCAGCTAAGAGATTGACATTCTGGAGTCGTTCTGATGATCCTCGTTATGGCTTGCGGAAACCGCCTGCGCAGGGATGATGGCGCCGGCTTGCTGTTAGCTGAAAAGCTTGAACGGCTTTTCTTGGGCCGCCGGCTCAAGGTGCGACGTATCGCCGTCCAGCAGCTGACTCCGGAATTGGCGGAAATCATCGCCTGTGCTGAAGTGTCGGAGGTGGTGTTTGTCGACGCCCGGTTTATCGCAACTGGAGGCGATAAACATAAGATTGAGGTCCAGCAACTGTATGTCGGAATTGTTTCTCCTAGTTTAGGTCATCATATGGATCCCGCAGCACTCATGCTGTACACCTGCCATCTGTATAACAAAAAACCGCGTGCCTGG
This sequence comes from Desulfobacterales bacterium, assembly GCA_050124355.1. Classification (GTDB taxonomy): domain Bacteria; phylum Desulfobacterota; class Desulfobacteria; order Desulfobacterales; family JAFDCJ01; genus JAFDCJ01. Next base: position 6,529 of record JASFFJ010000266.1, read on the forward strand.
AAAATATCGGTTCCCGGCTCGGACTTTGGGCACGGAGAGGGGTTGAGTGGAGCAGCCCGGCAGGCGATTAGCGAAGCCGCTGACGAGGTTGCGGCGAAGATGTTGTATTTTTTTGGACACTCTGCAGGTAGTGAAAATTTTCAATCAGTGCATTAAATCATAAAAGGAGGATTGATATGCTAGTCAAAAACTGGATGAGCAAGAATGTCGTCACGGTAGATGTGAACGATTCGATGCAGGAAGCCACGAAGTTGTTGAAAAAAAATAATATTCGCATGTTGCCGGTGATGAAAAAGGGAAAGCTGGTTGGCGTCTTAACGGACAGAGACCTGAAAAGGGCCTCCGCATCCGATGCCACGACACTGGAGATTCATGAACTCCTCTATCTGTTGACTCGGATTAAGGTCAAAGACCTCATGGCCAGGAACCCGATTACGGTGCCGCCAGAATTTACGGTGGAAGAAACCGCCCGGGTGTTGTTGAACAACAAAATTTCCGGCGTGCCGGTGGTTGACGGCAACGGAAAGGTTGTCGGTGTCATCACCCAAACGGACATATTCAAAGTAATGATTTCACTTACAGGCATTGCCAACGAAGGGATTCAATTCGCGTTTCAACTTAAAGACCGATCCGGTTCCATTAAAGAAGTGGCTGATATTATCCGTGAATTTGGAGGGCGCATGGTCAGCATTCTGACGTCATATGACGGTGTACCGGACGGATATCGCAAGGTGTACATCCGTATGCGCAGCATCGAGCGATCCAAACTGCTAAAACTCAAAGAGGCACTCAGAGAGAAGGCTGCGCTGCTGTATATGGTCGATCACCGGGAAAACGACCGCGAAATTTATTCAAGCCAGGTCAACTAATCGGGAGAAAAAAATAAAATGAGCGTCATTAATTTAGATAAGATTTTTCAGCCACGGTCAATCGCCGTTGTCGGTGCCAGTGAAAAACCAGGCAGCATCGGTAATGCGTTGATGCGTAATCTAATCGAACGCGGTTTTAGCGGAGAAATTCACCCGATCAATCCAAACCACCCAAGGATATGTAAAGCCTGACGCATTTTAGAAAATTTATGAGTGCGGCGCGGGCCGTATCCCGTGTCAAGCCGATTATCGCGTTGAAAGCCGGCAGAACCCGGGCCGGCGCCTTGGCGGCTGCATCCCACACCGCCGGTGCCTTGGCCGGCGAAGATGCTGTTTATGATGCGGCCTTTCAGCGTGCCGGGATTTTGCGGGTCAAGACGTTTGAAGAATTATTCGACTGTGCCGAACTGCTGGCCAAGCAGCCCAAACCAAAAGGGCCGGGCCTGGCAATCATCACCAATGCGGGTGGACCGGGAGTCATGGCCGCCGATGCCTTGTCGGATTATGGCTATGAACCGGTTTCCCTTAGCCGGGAAACGCTGGACAAATTAAATGAGATCTTACCCCCGTTCTGGAGCAAGCGCAATCCGATCGACATGCTGGGGGATGCCTCCCCGGAACTGTTTGGAAAAGTGGTGAAAATTTGCTTAGCGGCAAAGGAAGTCGACGGGCTTCTCATCATGTCTGCGCCCCAGGCCCTTGCGGACGCATCGCAAACGGACGAGAAAATGCTGGGTGTCGCCCGTATCATTCTCGGCCGCGATCTCAGGCAAGCCGAATTCTCGGTCGTTATCGGCGACCCCTGGCAGGGAAAAGGTATCGGCGCCACGCTGTTGCAACGTTGTCTAGGCATTGCCAGGGAAAGAGGAATCCGGGAAGTAACCGGAACGGTGCTGGCTGAAAATACGCAAATGCTGGCGTTAGGACGAAAACTAGGATTCAAAATGAAAAAAGAACCGAGTGTGCCCGAATATGAGTTGAGTATCGATCTTGGGCAAAACTGATCATTCGGTTTTCCAATCGCATTCCTGGGCCAGTTGCTTTCGCAGGCGGTGAATTTCGGCCGTCAATTCCTGCTCCCGTATGAGCATCCGCTGTTCCATGTCGTGCATTTGTCTTTGCAGATTACCGATCTTGCGACGCATGCGAAGAATGCAATCAATGGCCGTCAAATCAAGTCCCAAATCCCGGTGTAGATGGCGTATTCTGATCAACCTGCGGACGGTGTCATGTCCATAACCGATGGTACCATGCATCACGGTAACCTGAATAAGATTCTCGCGTTCACATTCCTTGATGAACTCGGTGGTAACCCGTGCAAATTTAGAGACCTCATTTAGGGAATATATTTTTCGGCGAATATCAGTACGCATTGAGTTCTGGTTGTCAGGCATGGCTGGTTCTCCTTACCTCATGTTTTTCCACTGCTGTACTAAATCCTTTTCCTTATCGCTCAGGTTTTTCGGTAAAGCGGCCTGCACGGTCACATAAAGATCACCGCGCTCAGCGGGATTCTTCAGACGCGGCATTCCCAATCCGCGTAGCCGAAACACACGGCCGTTGGCGGTTTCGGTCGGAATATCCAGGCGCACTGAGCGATCGATACCGGTTACATTTACCTCTCCGCCAAGCAGCAGGGTGAAGAGGTCCACCGTAACGGTCAGGTTAAGGTCATCGCCGGCACGTTCAAACCGACGATTGGGCTGCACCTCGATTTTTAGATACAAATCGCCGGGATCTCCTCCTTCGAGTCCTTTTTCGCCTTGCCCTTTGAGGCGAACCCTGGAACCTGTCTTGACACCTCGCGGAATCTTGGCTTCAATTTTTCGACCGTCTTCCCACGCCAACATCCGGGTCGCACCATGAAAAGCTTCTTCCAGCGTTATCTCAAGGGTGTGTTCGCTGTCCCGACCCCGGCGCGGTGCCATCCGAAAATCGAACCCCCGGCCCCCCTCACCGGCTTGGCTTGCCCGGTCGCCAGCGGTGCCGAAAAGTGTCTCAAAAAAACTCGAATAGCCGCCGGCGCCGCCAAACAAATTTTCAAATTCTTC
>JASFFJ010000267.1:0-9427 GCA_050124355.1 Desulfobacterales bacterium
CCGCCGCCGCCCAGCCGCTGCGATTGGCCCTTAGGGCCAGAGGGATCCAGGTTTTTTCTCCGGTGACGACATGGTAGGCGTCCGCGCAGTCACCGGCGGCATAGATGTTTTTATCCGATGTGCGTAAATTTCGGTCCACCGCAATGGATTTTTGAACGCTCAGTTTGAGACCCGCGTTTTCGGCAATCCGGCTGCAGGGGGTTACCCCGATGCCGACCAGTACCATTTCTCCGGTAAGTGATAAATCCGGACAGATGACCCTTAGGCTGTCGCCGGACTTTTCGATACGTTCAACCGTGTGACCAGCATACACACCGACCCCTTTCGCCGCCAGTCCTTCTTTTATGGTCTGGGCCATGGCCGGCTCCAGCCACGGCATGAACACCGGATTGGGTTTTACCATGTCAACCGCAATATTTAGCCCGGTGAGGGATTCGCACATTTCAAGGGCGATGTAGCCCATCCCGATAATAATGGTTTTTTTGACCCGGTTATTTTTCAGGAAGTCTTTAATTTTGCGACCATCTTCAAGGCTTTTAACCACCATGACACCCGACGTTCCAAATCCCAATAGATCGGGCATAACAGCGGCGCTGCCGGTTGCAATCAGCAATCGGTCGTAGGGAATTTCGAAATGATTTCCCTCCAAAGTCTTCCCGCATACTCTTTGTTTAATAGAATCGATGGTTTCAGCGCGATGCCCGGTCAGCAGATTTATTCCCTGTTTATCACGAAATACCTGGGCAGGTCGAACGACCAGATCCTCGATGTCTCTTTCCGGCGCCGCCAGATTATAGGGGATTCCTCAAGCGCTGTATGAGACGTCCATGGTTTTTTCCAGAACCGTGATGTCCATTTCCGGCTGAGTACGTTTGGCGCGGCTGGCGGCACTCATACCGGCGGCATCTGCTCCGATGACAACGAATTTCATGGTTTTCTCCTTTACCTTGATTTTTAGCCTCTTGATCGATATCTAATAAGCCAAGGAAAAATTATTTTCAATTAGAATATCTTTGGACACTGAAAAAAGGTCGTTCAAGATTGGCTATAATCAATCAAATAATAAAAAAAATTGAATCCTTTTTACCGCAGGTGTTGGCCGTCGATCGATTGGCAGCCAAACGTGAGATCAGCTACTTAGCGAAAAAAACAGAAAAATTCAAACCGGATCCAAAACTACTGAATCGAATAACCCGGTTGGAAAACCGCCTGCAGGCATCTGTGCAAAAAAGAAACCGTCGTAAGGAGAATCTTCCCAGGCTGCGCTTCAATGAAGAACTGCCGATTTTCACCAAGAAAGACGAGATTATCGAAGCCATTGTCCGGTCCCCGGTCATTGTGGTGTCCGGTGAAACGGGCTCCGGCAAAACCACCCAATTGCCGAAATATTGCTTGGCAGCCGGCCGGGGGATCGACGGCCTCATCGGATGCACCCAGCCGCGACGGATCGCCGCCACCACGGTTGCCCGCCGAATCGCTGAAGAACTGGGGCAAGCGGGCGGAAATGCAGTTGGTTATAAAATTCGTTTCAGAGATCGCACTGCCAGGGATGGCTATATAAAAATGATGACCGACGGCATCCTGCTGGCCGAAACCCAAAGCGATCGTCACCTCGGTGCCTATGATACGATCATTGTCGACGAAGCCCATGAACGCAGCCTGAACATCGATTTTGTTCTGGGAATTCTGAGAACCCTGATTCGGAAAAGAACCGATCTAAAACTGATCATTACTTCGGCGACCATCGACACGGAAAAGTTTTCCAAAGCGTTTGACGATGCACCGGTCATCGAGGTTTCCGGCCGCATGTACCCGGTGGACATTCAATATCCGGAACCACACACCGATTCAACTCAAGAAAATGAGCAGACCCATGTGGAAATGGCGGTAGGGGCCGTCAAGCGAGTTTTGCGACAGAGCCGCAGTGGAGACATGCTGGTGTTTATGCCCACCGAGCAGGATATCCGCGAAACCTGCGAATTGATCGCAGCCGAAACCCCCAAAAACGCTTGTGTGATGCCCTTATTTGCCCGGTTGACGTCCGCTGAGCAATCCAGGGTATTTGCCCGTCAGCGTGAGCGCAAGATTATTGTGGCCACCAATGTGGCTGAGACCTCGATTACCATTCCGGGTATCAAATACGTGATTGATTCGGGTTTGGCCCGAATCTCCCGGTATTCACCCAGGACCCGGACGACGTCCCTGCCGGTGATGCCGATTTCCAGAAGCAGTTGCGATCAACGCAAAGGACGCTGCGGCAGAGTACAAGACGGGGTTTGTATTCGGCTTTTTCCCGCAGAGGATTATGAAAACCGCCCCCAGTATACACCACCCGAAATTTTGCGGGCCAATCTGGCCGAGGTCATTTTACGGATGATCTCCCTGAAACTCGGCAACATTTCGGAATTTCCTTTTATCGACCGGCCGGATTTAAAAAGCATCAAAGACGGATTTGATCTTCTTTTTGAGCTGGGGGCCATTGAGCAGAGAGCAAAGGGCAGAGGGCAACGGGCGGAAGTCAAACGTCAGAAATCAGAGGGCAGACGTCCGAAGGCGGAAGTTGATGGGCAAGGGGTGGTTTATGGCGGGCAATCTCGCGGGCGGGTGATGTTGACGCAAAAGGGACGTATGATGGCCAGGATTCCCTTGGATCCCAGGTTGTCCCGTATGCTGATCGAAGCCGAAAAAGAGGGCTGCATTGAGGAAATTTCCATTATCGTGGCCGCTCTCAGCATTCAGGACCCCCGCGAGCGTCCGGTGGAAAAAGCCCGGGAAGCCGACAGTGTACATGCCACGTTTCATGATTCTCAGTCGGATTTTGTGACCCTGCTGAATATCTGGCACCGCTATCATAGCCACCGGCAACAGGTCAGCAGCAACAATCAAATGAAACGGTTTTGCCGGGAGCACTTTTTGTCCTATATGCGTATGCGGGAATGGTGCGATATTCACCATCAGATTTCGGATATACTGAAGGAGTACGGGATCCGGCCTCCGGCCCATAGGGGCGTGCGCCAACGCCCTGGTGGGAATTCGGAATTCGGAATGCGGAATGCGGAAGAGGAAAGGAGAAAGAGGAAAGAAGGCATTCGGAATTCGGAAAGAAGAACGCAGAAAGCGAAAGGTGGTATGAGGAAAGCGAAAAAGGGATTGGGAAATGACGCAGATTCTAAGATTGATCTTCCGACTGCCACATTCGAGAAAATCCACAAAACCGTATTGAGTGGATTCCTTTCAAATATCGCTCAGAAGAAGGAAAACAACATATATCGAGCAGCCAAGGGCCGGGAGGTTATGATTTTTCCCGGGTCCGGACTTTTTAACAAGGCCAAAAACTGGATCGTTGCCGAGGAAATGATGGAAACATCCAGGCTATTTGCACGTACCATTGCCAATATCGACAGCGACTGGTTAGAAGATCTGGGTGGAGACCTGTGCCGGCGGACGTATCTAGACCCTCACTGGGAGAAAAACCGGGGGGAGGTGGTGGCCTCTGAGCAGGTTTCCCTATTCGGGCTAATTATTGTGCCTGCTAGAAAGGTATCCTACGGGAAGGTGAACGCCATCGACGCATCGCGTATCTTTATTCAAAGCGCTTTGGTAAATGCAGATGTTAAAAAACCCTTTGCTTTTATGGCATATAACCAGGCGCTGATCGATGAGGTCAAAGATATCGAAAACCGCTTTCGACGCCGAGATCTTCTGGTGAATGAACACACCCTGTTTGACTTTTATCAGGAGAAACTTCCAATTATCTACGATACCCGCAGCCTGGCAAAGTATCTGAAACGAATGGGAAATGATCGTTTTTTGCGGATGCAAAAGGAGACCCTGCTGCGCTACCAACCGAACAATGATGAGCTGATCCAATATCCAACCCGTCTGGATATCAACCGACATGTATTTGAGTGCTCTTATCGTTTTGATCCCGGGAAGGACGACGACGGTGTCACTGTAAACGTGCCGTCAGCCCTCGCACCATCCGTTTCAGCGGCAACCATGGATTGGTTGGTACCCGGGCTGTATCCTGAAAAGATTGAGTTTTTGATCAAGGGGCTGCCCAAAGCATATCGAAAAAAACTTGTTCCGGTAAAACATACCGTCGATATCATTGTGCGTGAAATGCCCCAACGCCCCACATCGCTGGTATCCGCCCTGGGGGATTTTATCTACCGGCGTTTCGGGGTCGACATCCCGGCGGCGGCCTGGTCGACGAATTCACTGCCGGATTACCTGAAGATGCGCATCTCGATCACGGCACCAGACGGCAAAGTCCTTCGCGCCGGTAGAAACGCCGAGGTGTTGCGAGGGGATGTCGGCGACCGGGTAAACTCCGATGAATTTGAGGCAGTGCGTAGAAAATGGGAAATAAAAGAAATCCGCCACTGGAATTTTGGTGATTTGCCCGAATTCGTCAGCGACTCCGACAAAGAGAAAACCGACTGGGTTGCCTATCCCGCGTTGGAAACCGATTCCGCGACCCCAAAAACAGTCAGCCTTCGTCTTTTTCGTCGGCAGGATAAATCACTGGTAGCTCATCGGGCGGGGGTGGCCACTCTATATGCGATTCATTTTGCAAAAAGCTTGAAATTTTTAAAGCGTCAATTGATTTTACCGACGGATGTAAGATATACGGCGGATTATTTCGGCGGCGCCAAAAAATTGGTGCAACGACTCTACGATCGTGTCATTGAGGAATTATTCGCTAAAAATATACGATCCGAAAAGGCATTCTATGCATACGCTGAATCTGTGGCAGCTAAAATTTTTCCGGCCGGCCAGGAGTTGCTCGATAAGACCATTCCGGTTCTGACTGCTTACCATGAGACGCGAAGCCGCATGTATAACCTTCAACAGGCCAATCGCACCAACCGTATGGCCGTATCCTTTCTAAAGACGCTGACCCGGGAGCTTGAGCGCTTGGTCCCGCAGAACTTTGCCGCCATCTACGAGATCCGGCGTCTGGATCATCTGCCAAGATACATTCAGGCAGCCGCCATCCGGGCACGGCGTGCGATGGTGGATTTTGAGAAAGATCGTGCCAAATCCACGGAGATTATAAAATTCAGTGATGGATTGAATCAACTGTTAAAAGAACTTTCCCCGGCAGTATCCAATGAAAAGAGGCAGGCTATCGAAGACTATTTTTGGTTGATCGAAGAATACAAAGTCTCCATTTTTGCCCAGGAACTTAAAACGCCGATCCCAATATCTGCCAAACGGCTGGATAAGAAGGTGAAGGAGATTGGGAGGATGGTTTGAATTCGGAAGTCGGAATTGGGAATTCGGAATGTTTACTGACTGCTGGATTCTCGATGCTGATCACTGGTCACTGAAGGTTTAAGGTGTCAGGTTTTAGCCCTGACGCTGGCCTGAAAAACGGTCAGTTTAATCGAAAAAGAAACGAAGGTGTTAAAAATCCCAAATTTCAAGCACCAAATTTCAAACAAATCACAATGACCGAAATTCAAAACCTCAAAAAATTGGTTTTTGATCTTATTTGGGATTTGTTATTTGTTTTTTTGCGGGATATCCAGGTTAGGGTATAGGTAAATGAAAGTAAAATCAAAAAATCCGCTGGTCAGTGTGATTCTTCCAACCTACAACCGTGGATGGGTTCTCCCTGAAGCCATCGATTCGGTTCTGGCGCAGGACTTTCAGGATTATGAATTGATAGTCGTCGATGATGGCTCCACTGATAATACGCAGGAGATCCTGGATACCTATGGGCGGGACATCATCGTTTTACGGCAAACCAACAAAGGGGTCAGCGCGGCCCGCAACCAGGGCATCGCCCAAGCCGGCGGCCAACTAATCGCTTTCCTGGATTCAGATGACACCTGGCTGCCCCGGAAATTATCACAACAGGTTGGTTTTTTCAAATTGCATCCGGATGCGGTCATCAACCAAACTGAAGAAATCTGGATTCGAAACGGTGTCAGGGTGAATCCTAAAGATCGTCACCGTAAACCGTCTGGAAAGATTTTTGAGCGTTCTCTGGGGCTTTGTCTGGTCAGCCCATCCGCGGTAATGATCAAAAAAACACTTTTTGATGCCGTTGGTCTATTCGATGAGAATCTGCCGGCTTGTGAGGATTATGATATGTGGCTGCGGATCGGCTGCCATTTTCCGGTTCACCTCATCGATACGCCCCTGATAATCAAACGGGGAGGGCATGAGGACCAGCTGTCCAGAGCGCCGGGACTTGACAGGTTCAGGATTCAGTCATTGAAAAAAATAATTGAAAGTGGTCAACTTACAGAATCCCAACATCGCGCTGCCGTCTGCAAGTTGCAAGATAAATGCGCCATATTTGCCGGTGGCTGCCGCAAACGAGGGCGGGTGGCTGAAGCGGCATCTTATGAGGCGCTGGCTGAAAATATGGGGCGGAAGGTAAAAGGCGCAGGGCGAAAGGCAAAGGGCGAAGGGCGAAGGGCATAGGGGACAGGGTAGCGCAGGGTTTCAGGTGTCAATTAAAAAATAAGAAATAAAATTCAGAACAATTCGCACGAAATCCAGTATTGTTGGCCTGACCACAGACATTTAAGCTGCATCAGATTTTACGATCCGTTAGTAGTTCTGAATTTAACAACTTATTTCTTGCTTTTAATTTCTATATTTGATAAGGGATAAAATAATCTGAATGCAATTCATACTTTAATGTCAGGTTTATCTTTGGTTTTTAAGAAAAGGATGAAAAAAAGCGGTATTTTTTATTTGGAGAAATGGCCACGTTACCGTTAAAACCTTAACCCTACCAAACTAAGGAGGTTCCATATGAAAAGGACATTCGTTATCACCGTAGCACTTATTTTTGGTCTCGGCCTTTTGGCAGGATTCGGACCCTTTGAGAAAACAGCTGATGCCAAAACCACTTTTGTCACCATCGGCACCGGCGGCATTACCGGCGTCTACTACCCCACCGGTGGCGCGATTGCTAAGATGGTCAACAAAAAACGCAAAGAATATGGAATCCGGGCCACCGTAGAGTCCACCGGCGGTTCCGTATTCAATATCAATGCCATCATGGGCGGCGACCTGGAATTCGGGGTGGCCCAGTCCGATCGTCAATACCAGGCTGTCAAGGGGATCGAAGACTGGAAAGAAAAAGGCCCCCAGGAGGATCTGCGGGCGGTGTTTTCCATCCATCCGGAAACGGTTGATCTGATCGCCGGGGTGGATGCCAACATCAACAGTATCGAGGATCTTAAGGGCAAACGCGTCAATATCGGCAATGTCGGATCCGGTTACCGCCAAAATGCCATCGATGCCCTGGAAGCCAGTGGCTTGAACTACGAAACGGATTTCAACGCGGAAAGCCTCAAGGCTGCCGAAGCACCCGGACTGATCCAGGACGGTCGGCTGGATGCCGCTTTCTACACGGTCGGACACCCCAGCGGCTATTATAAAGAGGCCACCTCAGGCAAACGAAAAGTGAAGTTCATTCCCATCACCAAGGTTGATAGTCTGCTTGAAAAATACCCCTACTATGCCAAAGCGGTCACCCAGGTGACATCCTTTTATCCCGGCTCAGAAAACACAGAGGATGTCCCCACGTTTGGGGTCAAGGCCACCTTCGTAACGTCCGCCAAGGTAGCAGATGAGGTGGTTTACGCCATTGTCAAGGAAGTCTTTGACAACTTTGATGATTTTGTCAAGCTTCATCCCGCTTACACCGGTCTGACCAAAGAGAGCATGCTGGAAGGTCTGTCCGCACCTTTTCATCCGGGTGCCGTGAAATATTATAAGGAAGTCGGTTTGATGAAGTAGCAGCAATAAATAGGCAGAGCGGCAACGGCTTCAGGTCGCTGCTGCTCCTGGCCCGATTGCAATGGATGTTGCAAACGAAAATTTGATCCCCTTCGCGCAATACGAAAAATAATGTTGTTGTCTCAAATTCGCAATCATACCGGCTGTTGATTCACATCATTGCTGCTTTCCATCTATCTGCCGCGGTCAAGGTCATGCCCGATTAGACGGGAATAACGAGAATATCGATATGAGTGGTTCGTTGGCGCTGCCCGCCCCAAACCGGGAAATAGGTGATACTAATGGTCGATAATCATGATTTAGAACAAAAGGAAGAAGGGTTTGAAGTCGCCAGAAAGATGGCCGAAGAAGAAGAGGGGGTTGCCCGAAGGCCACTCGGGCCTACAAAATGGGTGATACCGGTCATCGGGGTCATCTGGAGCTTCTTTCAACTTTCCATTGCCAGCTGGTGGATCCTGGATACGGTCTTTATCCGCGCCATTCATCTCGGATTCGCCATGCTGATCGTCTATTTGAATTACCCCGTCTTCAAGGAAACCCGCCTGGGGCTTAAATTTCTCTCCATCAAGAATCGCATCCCAGCCTGGGATTTTGTGGTGGCCAGCATTGCCTGTTTTTCAGCCGTTTACATCGCTGTTGATTATTATGGGGTGACGCACCGGGCGGGTGCCCCCATCACCCGCGATATCGTCATCGGACTGGTCCTGATGGTGATGTTGCTGGAAGCCGCCCGGCGGGTCATCGGCCCGGCACTATCTGTGATTGCACTATTTTTCTGTATTTACGCCTTTTTCGGGCCCTATATGCCGGATGTGATCGCCTTTAAAGGTGTTTCCCTAACCCGGTTCATGGGTCAGATCACCATGTCCACCGAGGGCATCTACGGGATTCCTTTGGACGTATCCGCCACCATTGTGTTTCTGTTTGTGCTCTTTGGCTCCATGTTGGACAAGGCGGGTGCCGGCCAATACTTTATCCAGCTGGCGTTAAGCCTCTTAGGTGGTTTTAAGGGTGGACCAGCCAAAGCCGCAGTAATGGGCAGCGGATTCAGTGGTCTGGTATCGGGGTCGAGTATCGCCAATATCGTCACCACCGGAACCTTCACGATTCCATTGATGAAAAAGGTCGGTTATCCTCCCACAAAGGCGGCCGCCGTCGAGGTCGCCGCCAGCACGGACGGCCAGCTGGCACCACCGATTATGGGAGCCGCAGCCTTTATCATTGCCGAATACGTTAACGTACCCTACGTGGAGGTCATTAAGGCGGCCGCCATACCGGCCTTTGCCTCGTATGCCGCTCTTTTCTATATTACTCACATTGAAGCCTCCAAGTTGGGTTTGCGAGGCCTATCCCGCAGCGAATTGCCGACTTTTTTCAAGACGCTGATCAGTGGTGCCCATTATTTGGTTCCGATTTTTATGCTGCTCTATGAGCTGATCATCGTGCGCCACTCGCCGGAGCTGGCGGCCTTTAACGCCATCTGGGTGATGGCCATCATTATGCTGTTCCAGAGTCCGGTCAAGGCCTATTTAAAGAAGGAACCCATAGGTCCGGCCTTCAAGGACAGTATTGTTCAAATATTTTCTGCTATGGCTACCGGAGCGAGGAATATGTGTTCGGTTGCCCTTGCCACGGCGGCGGCCGGCATCATCGTGGG
>JASFFJ010000268.1:0-9398 GCA_050124355.1 Desulfobacterales bacterium
CGGGACTCGCTCCGGGAGAAACGGTGGTTACCTCGGGCCAGTTTCTTCTGGATTCGGAATCGAAGCTTAAAGAGGCTGTCCAAAAAATGATGGAAGCCAAGAAGGAAAAGGCCAAAGCAGCTGAAAAGGAAGCCGAAGAAGACTTCTTCAATGATTTGGAGGAAGATGAAGACTTCTTCAAGGATATGAAGGAAGAAGAAGACTTTTTCAAAGATTTGGAAAAGGAATAGAAGATAAGAGATTGGGTGATCATTGCGTTTATCGGCAAAAATCTATCTTCGGAACTCGTTGAATAGTTTATTGGTTGACTGGTTGATTAGGTAAATTTTGTTCATCAATTCAGTGTGTTAGAATTGTTGAAACATCAAGCTTCCAATTATATTGCAAATTCAGGAGAAATCCATATTCGCAACCACTTAACCAATCAACGAATCAACCAATTAACGATTTCTGTAGTCAAGGCGAAAGCATGATTGAAAAAATCATACAGTGGTCGATCAACAATAAGTTCATGGTTATGTTGATCACCGTATTTGTGGTCTTGGGCGGCGTCCTGGCGATGACGGAAACGCCGCTGGACGCCATCCCCGATCTGTCGGATGTTCAGGTAATCATCTATACCGAATACCTGGGCCAGGCGCCTCAAGTAGTAGAGGACCAAATCACCTATCCCCTGACCACCGCCATGTTGAGCGTTCCTTTCGCTAAGGTGGTTCGGGGGTACTCCTTTTTCGGGTTCTCTTTTGTTTATATTATTTTTGAGGAAGGCACCGACCTTTATTGGGCCCGATCACGGGTGCTCGAATACTTGAATTTCGTATCGGGCCGGCTGCCGGCGGGGGTGACACCAAGCCTGGGACCGGACGCTACCGGTGTCGGTTGGATATACGAATACGTCCTTCAGGATCCCACCGGTCAATACGACCTCCAACAGCTCCGGAGCGTCCAGGACTGGTACCTCCGATACGAGCTCACCGCTGTGCCCGGCGTTTCAGAGGTGGCCAGTATCGGCGGTTTCGTGAAACAGTATCAGGTTGAAGTGGACCCTAACAAACTGCAGGCTTATGACCTTTCGATCCAGAGGGTTCGGCAAGCCATCCAACGCTCCAACAGCGACGTGGGCGGCAAGTTGGTGGAGATGGCCGAGACCGAATTCATGGTGCGGGGCCTCGGGTATATCAGCTCCTTAGAGGACCTGGAAAACGTAGCGGTGGCCGTGGATAGCAAGGGCACGCCGGTTCTTTTGAAAAACATTGCCAACATTCAGATTGGCCCCGAACTGCGCCGCGGAATTTTGGAGTGGAAAGGCCAAGGGGAAGCGGTGGGCGGTATCGTGGTTATGCGTTTTGGCGAAAATGCACTAGAGGTCATTGACAACGTTAAAAAGAAGTTAAAAGAACTTGAGAAAGGGTTGCCCGAAGGCGTGGTCATCTTAGAAAGTTATGATCGATCGGGGCTTATTGAAAGAGCCATTCACACCTTAAAAAAGAAGCTTATAGAGGAAATGAGCGTGGTGGCCATTATTTGCGTTATTTTTCTGCTTCATTTCCGTTCGGCCTTTGTGGCGATTTTTACTCTCCCGGTGGGTATCCTGTTGTCGTTTCTCATTATGTACCGACTGAACATCAATGCCAACATCATGAGCCTGGGGGGCATCGCCATCGCCATCGGTGTTATGGTCGATGCTTCGGTCGTCCTGGTCGAAAACGCCCACAAGCATCTGGAAAGAAATCAGGGGCGCAAGCCCCATACCGAAATTATCCTGGAATCTGCCAAAGAGGTCGGACCGGCGCTCTTTTACAGTCTGCTGATCATCACCGTATCGTTTCTGCCGGTTTTCAGCCTGCAGGAACAATCAGGCCGCCTTTTCAAGCCGCTGGCTTACACCAAGACTTTTGCGATGGCGGCCTCTTCAGTGTTGGCGATTACCATCGTCCCGGTCTTGATGACCTTTTTTGTTCGCGAGAATACTTTCCGCCCGGAAACAACACGCAAACAACGACGGATCACCTGGCTGGCAGCGGTCGCAGGCCCCCCATTTCTCGTCGTCGTGATGGGTCTGGCAGGCCCCTCTCTGTTGGGCTGGCAACCGCCGGACTGGGCGCTAGTGGCGGCCATGGCGATCTCGGTCTTTGCGATCGTTTGCCTGGTGCCGCAGAAAATCATACCGGAGCGACGCAACCCATTGAGCCGTTTCTTCATCTGGATTTACCGGCCTTTTATTCAAAAGGTGTTAAAATACCGCCTGGTGACGATGCTTCTGACCGTGGCTGTACTGATTGTCTCAATTTATCCGGCCTCGCGACTGGGCAGTGAGTTTATGCCGCCGCTCAATGAGGGAGATCTGCTCTATATGCCAACCACGCTTCCCGGTATCTCCATCACCAAGGCCAAGGAATTGCTGCAACAGACCGACAAGATCATTCAACGCTTTCCCGAAGTCCATCACACTCTGGGTAAAATCGGACGGGCGGAAACCGCCACCGATCCGGCTCCTCTTTCCATGATTGAAACCACGATTATGATAAGACCGGAAGTAGAGTACCAACAAAAGCACGTGGAGCGATTTTTTTCTAGCTGGCCGGGCTGGCTTAAAAATCCTCTAACATGGATTTGGCCGGAAGTCGAAAACGGCAAGGTACTGCATGAATGGCGCAAAAAGTCAATTGACCGTTTTTTCTCAGACTGGCCCGGCTGGCTCAAAGGGCCGCTCTCCTGGATCTGGCCCGAGGTGCGCTATATCACCCTCGATGAGCTGGTCGAGGATCTCGACCGAGCGATTCAATTTCCAGGGCTCACCAATGCCTGGACCATGCCCATCAAGACCCGCATCGACATGCTTTCGACAGGCATCAAAACGCCGGTGGGCATCAAGCTGATGGGGCCGGATTTAGACGTCCTTTCGGATCTGGGGTCCCGCATCGAAGCTGTTATTCAGGATGTTCCCGGTACGCTTTCCGCTTACGCGGAAAGGGTCACAGGTGGCAACTATCTGGATTTTTATATAAAACGGCGTGAGATTGCCCGCTATGGATTGACGGTGGGTGATGTCCAAGACGTCATCATGACTGCCATTGGTGGGATGAACGTGACCACCACCGTGGAAGGCCTTGAGCGTTATCCGGTCAGCTTGCGGTACAATCGGGAACTACGGGATGATATTGCACGGCTCAAACGCGTCCTGGTGCCCGCCCCCACCGGCGCCCAGGTGCCCTTAGCGCAGTTGGCCGATCTTACCATCTACAAAGGACCGGCCGGCATTAAAAGCGAAAACGCCCGACAAACAGCCTGGATCTATGTCGATTTGAAAGGCGTGGATATCGGGTCCTACGTGAAGATGGCCAAGGAGGTCGTCGATCGAGAAATTGACCTGCCGACCGGATATTCAATGGTCTGGTCCGGGCAGTACGAGTATATGCAAAAGGCCCGCAAGACCTTGAATATTATTGTACCGGTAACCCTGGTGGTGATCTTCCTGCTCCTCTATATCCATTTTAACAACATCATTGAAGTGGTTATAGTGATGGCGTGCCTGCCCTTCGCGCTCATTGGTGGGGTGTGGCTGCTATATTTGCTGGGTTACAATATTTCGGTGGCGGTTGTGGTAGGGTTTATCGCTCTGGCAGGCCTGGCGGCGGAAACCGGTGTTGTCATGCTGGTTTACCTGGACGAAACGTTTGAAAGGCGCAAAGCCAAGGGCCTGATGCATAACACCGGGGACCTCCGCGCAGCCATCATCGAAGGCGCTGTTGATAGGGTACGGCCCAAGCTCATGACCGTGGCGACCACACTGATCGGTTTGATGCCGGTGATGTTGGCTGTTGAAACCGGGTCCCAGGTGATGAAACGGATTGCCGCTCCCATGGTGGGCGGCCTGGTGTCTTCCACGATTCTCACCCTGGTGATCATTCCAGCTGTCTATGATATTTGGAAACGATGGGAACTGCGCAAAGCCATTTCCCATTTGCCCGAAGAAACCGAGGAGGCGATCGATGAAGGAGATTAAGGCCTACATACGCTGCGAACGGGCGCTTACGGCGCTCGATGCCCTCAACGAAGCCGGAATGCAACATGCAACCCTTACGCATGTTCTGGCGGTGGGTGCCGAAGCCGATTGCGACCAGGCCGAAATGAATATCGAATTCGGCTGCCAGGTAAACCGCATGGTAAAAATGGAAGTTATCTGCCTGGATAAAGACGAACCCAAGATCGTCGAATTAATCAGAAAGGCGGTCTGCACCCTGCAACCGGGAGACGGAATCATCACGGTTACCAACGTCAATCGTGTTGTAAAAGTGCGTACCGCCGCGGTCAGCGTCGACCCACTCTGAAGCGCCCCGGACGGATCGCTTTTTTGACCGGCGGTAAAAACCTGCTCTTATTGCAAATAACTTATTTATAAAAACGGAGGAAAATCATGAAAAAATCAATGTTTCTATTCATCATTATGGTAACGAGCTCATTCATTATCAATCTAACAGCTATGGCCGACGATAAGGACATGAAAATGGACCATACCAAATCACACGGCGATCATGGCAAAACAATGGACCATTCCCAACACATGGGTGAGAAAATCCATGAGTCCAAGGTGGAAAGCTATCAGTTTGCCTACCACCTGCTCAATATGGAGGACCGGGGAACCCATCACATGATGGTTTATATTATGGCGCCCGATGGCGGCAAAGTGGAAGATGCTAAAGTCGGTTTTCTTGTCAACGGTCCTGACGGCACCAAACAAAAAATGATGGCAATGGGCATGCAGGGTGCCTATGGTGCCGACCTTGACTTCAAACAAAATGGCACCTACACGGTCAAATTGAAAGCCGTAACCGGGGACCAAAAATTATTGGACGAGTTTACCTATGAGGTTGAATAGGAGACTACCAGTATGCTTAGGCCTAAGAGCCTGCAACAACGTCTGTTTATGTTTTTTATCGCCTTTTTAATTCTGGTGGGGGTCATCGGAAGCTCGTAAAGGCGGACATTAATTGCGTCGAAAACTGCATTGGCGATGACAGCCCCCATGGGTGTGATGGCCGGCTCGCCGCACCCCTGCGGCGGCATGGCAGGATTCTCTACCAACACGGTCTCAATTTTGGGCAGCCATGAAAACCGAGACAATTCATAGGTGTCAAAGTTCTCATCGAGGATTTTAACACCTTTGATTTTTTTTGCAGACGCGAGATCTAAATTTTTCAGAATGGCATCATGGGCCGTGGGGCGCAAAATTGCAGCATAGCGCATACCGGGCAAACGAATGTCTCCTGAATAGCGCGCTTCACCGGTCGCTTTTTGCCGCGCGTCCAAGCGGCCGGTGGCTTTTCCCGAAATGGTGTGCTGGGAAGCAGGCAGAGGAGGCGCGTTTTGTTTGCCTGCTGGATCGGATGCAGGCTTCCTTTTCGGGATAGCCCTTCGATGGTAATAAGCTCGGCACCGCCCACATCCTTAACGGGAGTTTGGCATGATAACACTGCCTCCCCGTTTACCAGCACCGTACAGGCACCGCACAATCCCTCGCCGCAGCCATATTTAGCCCCAGTCAAAGCCAGATCTGTTCGTAGTATCCACAGGAGCATGCGTTCCACATCGCCTGCAAATGTGACAGATTTTCCGTTGAGATTGAATTGAACGGTCGCCATGGCTTTTTTATTGCAACGTTTCCGCAAGAAATTCCGTAAAGCGCTTCCAGGATTTTTTATCTGCGGCCTCTCGATAGCGGTCACTACCAAAAACGGTAAATGCATGCGGGGCTCCACCATAGGTAATCATTTCATGGGTAACGCCGGCTGCTTCCAGTTCGTTCGTCAAACCCGCGAATTGGTCCATGGTAATCGCCTTGTCCGCTGATCCATGCATAACCAGAATTTTTCCCTGGGTTTTGGTGTAATCTTGTCCCTCGGGTGTCTTCAGGCCGCCATGAAACGTTGCGAAACCTTTCAAGTTTGCTCCGGATCGTGCCAATTCAAGAACGGCGGCGCCACCGAAACAATAGCCCATGGCGACGGCATTCTCTATGTTGGCGCCTTTGCTCTTGGCCGTCTCCAAGGCGCCTGTCATCAAGGCCCGCATTTTCTCTCTGTCTTTATAGAGCTCGCCCGTATGCTGGCGTTTATCTTTTACTTCAGTGGGTCGCACACCGGCACCAAACAAATCCGAAGCAAAAACAGCATATCCCAAATCCGCAAGCATATTGGCCCGCTTGACTTCATAATCTGTCAAACCATCCCAGTCATGAATCAGTAGCACTAAAGGCGCCTTATCAGATGGGCTGATGTAATACCCTTCGTAGGATTGACCATTAATTTCGTAGTTAACAACAGTGCCTGTGGCACCAAAAGCGGCAGTTGAAGCCAATAACGTTAAGAGTGTGTATAGAAAGTGTCGCATGATTAAAGTCTCCTTTATTGTTCAATTGATTATCGCTTCATTCAATAATGGCAGTATGCTTATTTTCGATTTTCAGGCAGCATTATTGATTCAACAAAAAAGCTAATACATAAAATGCCCCGCGTCCAGAGATCGCAGTGCGAAGTTCAACAAAAAATGGAACAATCACAACATAACGGGGAAAGCGCCGAAAACCTTATCATGAGCGTTCTGGTGCGGGATTTACCGATGCGGCTGTTTCACTGGCTGCTGGTGATCATTAGTGATTATCTATTTTGCAAGCGCCGAAAACTGACAATGCCAATGATCACCGGTGTCAACCGTGGTAGGTTGCGGGGCCTAACTCGACAGCGACCACACTGGGTTGGCAGTGCTGATTGCGGGACTGGCCGTAATGGTTGTCTATTTTCTTGGTGAGTAGGGCATCGGCCAAAAACCGGCCCATCTGCCCGCCAGGCCAAGCTTAGTAGATAGATTCATAAATACAGTAACGCAAAATCTGAGGAATGGATTCCAATAAAAAGAAGAATCTAAAGATCGAATCCATTCAGCACTCAGGGTCCTTACATATTTTAGGCAACTACCCTATTTGGTACGGAACTTATCGTGGCAGCTTTTGCAGCTTTTGGCCACCTCACCAAACTGCGCTTTGATGGCGTTTAAATCGCCGCTTTGAGATACGCTGACGAGTTTGGCGGATCCGGCTTCAAAAGCCTGGGCGCTGGCTTTGAATTCATCCTGCTTGTCAAATACCGCAGCGCTCAAAGTAGTATCGCCTTTGTCAGTCCCCGGCACCATACTCGCCTCCCAGGGCAGCTGCGACAGCGCTTCCATCACCATGGCATTGCGCGTAAATGCTTCCTGGTCATAATCAGTCTTTCCTTTCACCACCGCGCCCATGCGCCCGAAATGCTGGGCGATCAGAAACATGACCGATTTGCGGTATTTGATGGCGTCCTCGGGTTTGGCAAACTGTGCGTAGGCGCCGCCGATAGCTACTGAAACAAAAATTAGACAGATAGAGATTTTTACCAACTTTTTCATTTTTACCTCCTGTTGCAGTTTAGGTTAATACATTAGCAATTCCTTCCTGTCCTTTTTCAGAGTGATATTTGTCAGCATTTTTCCAGATCTGCGTAAATACATCCAGGGTAATGTCTTCAGCCATCTCATGGCTGCCTGAGATTATTATAGCCAGGCTAAAGACGGTGGTTTTATGTCGATCGTAAAGAAGGCTAAATGCTTTTAGATCGCCAATGCCAATTTGTTGTATCAGGGTGCGGTCGTCCTCTTTAGAGTAGTCCTTTGGTGACCGATATCCATGAATAGGCGACATAATGGGGTTTTACGGGATAATTTTGATAAAGCGGTTTGATTAAAGCTGGTAATTTAAAAAGTTTATAGATACTCTAGAAATATGAGTACTGTAAGATAAATAATAACGACTCAGCTTGTCAAGATTAAAAACGGCCTTTCCCAGGGCTTGTTGCTTCAACACAGAGGGGACAGTGAAATCGGGGACTCACCCTATTTTTCTATGGAAATCATTTAAGCTTACACTATTGAATGATTTCCTGGGATAGTTTTTTGGAGAATCATTCTCAGGTCCACTCACCTCTTTTTTAAAGTTACGAATACTTTTTCCTATTCCCGTACCAATATCTGGTAATTTCCGAGCGCCAAAAACGACCAGTGCTATAACCAAAATGATAGTCAGTTCAGGTAATCCAATTCCGAACATAATAATCTCCTTTTAATCGACATTCATCACAAGATTTTTCTCGCTCATATCGCTGATGAGCTTTGAAACATCCCCGGCAATTTCGTCGGGGGGCAAATCTGGAAAGGCTTGTTGTACAATGTTGGTAGCATCAATTGCGCTTAGCGGTTCACTTAACAGTTGCCAGATCCCAGTACTCAAAGGATTTAGATAGAAAACAACATCAGTATCACAGTCTACCAAGAAAACCGAGTCATCTATGCTGCGTTCAGCAATTTTTGGATTTCTCACATAGCGTAGATTTTTTTTGTTGATAATTGCGTTATTTTGCTGCGGACAAATCATGATTACACCTCACATAGTTTCTTACCTGAATTTTGCAAAATCCAGGTGTTAACCAAAAGCATCTTCAAGTAATTTCACTGCCTGATCGAGGTTGTCATACCTCAGGCTGTAACACTCGGCATTTTCGACTATCGAATAAATCCGATCAACAATTTCCAGGCCCGGATTCTGACGTGCAAAGTTGCGCAAGATCATATCCTTGACGACTATGCTTTTTTCTATTTCCAGCAACCGGGGCGCTGCATTTTTTTCACGCTGCAAAAGCGTTATCCCTATGATAGGCGCTTCTGTTCCGAGTACAGCCTGCTCGTTCAAGCCAAGCTTGTTATAAAGATAGCGCTGATTTTGAGGACCCGCGTGCTTCGTAATGAAATCGACAAAGTCCGGTGTTAACTCATTTGGCAATGGCAATCGCAATCTTGGTAGGATCCCCAGGGCAAGACCAACATTATCTTGATTTGAAATGGGTAACACATCATCGGTAAACAAACGCTCACCGGATGCAACCAGTTTCAGGGATAAGGTGCTTTTGCCGGCACGGTAGGTATTCGGAAAAACCACTAATCCCTGATTGAATTCCACCGCTGCACAGTGGAGACACAGCAGCCCTTTATGATCGGCGACATAGGCGTGGATCAAATCAACAACCAAATCGCAAGCGGCATCAACCGGGTTCCGGAAAATGGCCGGCTTTGACAGCCATCTTGATCGTCGTTCGAAACCCGCTTCCGTTTTCTTGATTGTTATAACAGGTGGTTTGTCATCAACTGGAACAACTTTATCAATGCGCCAGTCGCGCAGAATCGTATTAATATAAGGGTACAACGACTCAGAATTGATGAAAGCCACAGGTTGAAGCAAATCCGCAAAATAATAATGGTGAACAGTCCCTAACAAAGGTCCTCCTCAAGATGCCGGGGGCTTGCCTGCTGCAGACAAACCC
>JASFFJ010000269.1:0-9369 GCA_050124355.1 Desulfobacterales bacterium
TGTTCCGATTTTTAATTGATTCGGAACTGCTGGTTCCGATTTTCCGGTTTAACTGGGGTTAATTTCTCGAACAGATTCCTCAGCCTTATCTTTTTTTTGGATTTCTTGGGACTATCAAGAAGTTCGCTAGACTTGTTCGGTTTCATTTTAGGGCACATCTTCATTTGTTGCTGGCTCTAAAACGTCAGTTTTCGCTTCCGCCGCCTCAATGAGCCCTGCTTCTGTAGCTTCCACGTTCTCAGCGCGTACCTCGTTTGGTTCAGAAGCCGTTTCGACGGTCGGCTCCGGCTCGGTTTCATCGTCTTCTCCGTCACCGCCGCTGTCTTCCGAATCCTCCACTTCAGGTTGCGAAGCCGTCGCATCACTGAACGGTTGGGATTGATGAAGGGATTCTTGGGAAGGATTGGTTGTAGCTGAGTGTCCGATATCTCTACCGAAAGATGTGACTTCACCATAAATTATAATTTTAATGGTACGGTCCGCGTTGTAAATAACGGCATTATTAACATTGCGAAAGATTTTTTTTAATCCCCTATGTAAGGGTTCATTATAAAAAGCTGCAGTGACGGGATAATCCTGCCAGCTTTCATCGATATTAAATTGACAATTCACTGCAATCGAGATATCTTCCAACACCTCAACTAGCGGTTCATTTCTTACATCCAATGAGATTATCTCATCGGCAACCGATTTTTCACCAACCACCATTGGCGGGAAAAGAACTCCGTAGAAACAAGCCAGCCAAGATGAAAGGCAAATTAAAATAAGATACCGATCATTTTTCTTGATTGGTCGCTTCATATAGTTTGTTTTTGATCCGTTGCTGTATCTTCCTGTGGTTTCTTTTGGCTTTTGGTTTTACCCCTTCTTCTGGTCGCCATTTGTCTTTTCTGCGGATAGGAGATCGCCTGGGTTGATCTGCGTCCATTTTACCGAATCGTCGGCTTTCACCGTCAGCGCTCCAGTCGTCTTCCTCTATTCCGAATTCGTCAATATTGTACCGACTCATATCCACCTCCACGCTTTCACTCGCTATTCACCGACAACTTCGAAGGATTCGACGGTGATGATTTTAGACTCCTCGGATTCTCTTAGTTGTCCGACAACTTTTACCTTTTGGGCGATGTAGTTGATTACCAGATCATCTCCTATAGCGTTGTCGTCAACGTTGTAAATCTCGTTGTCTGCAACGATCTGATGGTTGTCATTGACCTCACCGACAAGGGTCACCCTTTTGGCTATAGCAGGTGAAACAAGCAAACAAATGGCCACTAACATAATAATGACTACAACTAATGGTCTTTTCATGATGTATCCTCCATAAATGCTTCGGCATACCTCGCAAAATGAGCCTGGGAAAAACGGTAATGTCTCCCAAACCGGCAAGTCTATCCACATTTGATTACATATCTTTATCTCCTACAATAGGACTTCACCCGAATGATCTTGTTTTTCTCGGTCTTTTCAATTGTACCGTTTAAAACCACCTCCTGCCTTAGCAGTGAAATCAGTTTGGTGATTCTCTGGCGAGTTTCGATGAGGTATTCCTGTTCGTCATCGGTGGCAATTGCCAGTGAGATGATATTCCCGTCTTGGTCCCACGCCGCCGGTATGATAATTCCCTTTATACAGGCCATAGGCCATATTTCCTTTAGTTAAAGATTAACTTTGCTTGCTTTTTGTGATGCAACTCGGGTGCCAAGTCTATAACTTCCTGAAATAGATAGATATTTAATAATTTAAAGGAAATTTCATAAGAACTGCAAGTTCCGAAGTTTTACATTTAGTCGTCTTGCCAGGGGAAGAAAACATGAAATGATCTATCTTTATTGGGATCTGCTCAGTAACGGACCAGGAATTGAGGATTCCGAAATTTTCGATTTACGGAATTAAAAGTTCTGATTTACGGGACAGCGGATTCCTGTAAATAACGAAATAATCTAATTAATCAATTAATTACAATAGGTTATAAAATTGGCACATCAATTGCTCTTAAGATATGCAAGCAAGATGAACTCGTAAGAAATCCAAATATTAGGTTTTGTAAGCACCCCGGCAGGATCTGTTCCCGACTCGATCCGGAAACAGAAATCCGGTATTTTCAAAATATTCTGGATGCCGGATCAACTGCGGCATGACAGTTCGAGGACCATCTATGGAACCATTAAGAATATGTGTGACGAATACGGCACAAATAAACAATCCCACGGAAAAAAGATATGATGAACGTTGCAGCTGTGAGGCGATTGTTAAATGGTCTCGTTTCAACCAATCCATTCAATTTGATGCAAAAATTCTAAATTTTAGTCGAAGTGGTATTTACTTAGAAGTTGAACAGGCTATAAAGCCCGAGACGATTATCATCGTCAGATTAGAAATACTACTTTCGGGTACTTGGGGTTCATTAGATAAGGGGTGGTTGCGTACCATTACGTTTGGAAAAGTCAAATGGTGCAAAGATCTAATTCGAAATGGTGCGGAATTCTATGGAATCGGTGTTCAATACTATGATGCCGATTAACAAAATAGATCGGGAAGGTCAGAAATACTGCAAAATTTAAAAACGCTGTTTTGGAGATAAGTAGCCCTAAACCTGAGAGCTATCAACCGAAACATATAAGTATTAATTGATTACATTTCGTAGTTCAATTCCGACACGATTAGTCATGTATTTCTGAGGGTGAGCCCTTTTGAGTCACCCTTCAGTTTTAATTGGACTTAAAAATCTACGTCCTTTGGACGTGATTGTTTATTTCATTTCAGCCAAGGGGACAGACCCTATGAACGAAAAATTGATCAAAACGATTGTGCTTGGAAACGGCCTAATTCTTGAAATTTACGATCACTCTCGCAAAGTGGCCGCAGACCGGTGGCTCGTTAAAATGGTCGCTAAAGTTGATATCGCCATTGATTACTTGATCAATAATACTCGTGGAAGTTCAAAGCTTGAACTCCCGATTGATGAACTTAGAAAGTTTTTCGATGCATCTATCCGTTATGAACAGAAAAGAGAGCGCAATTTCATTAGTGAAAAGGAAAAGGATATTGTCTTCGACGACTTACTAACTTCATTCTTAAAAAGTTCTCAAGCATATCTTTCACATCCGGATTTTCCAATACGCTATGCCGTTCGAGAATATTCAAAAAAAAAGCAACAAAGCACATGGTATCCTGAAGAGATCAGTGAATAGAATAGAAAAGGTGTACGCCAAGTTATCGCCAAGAGGAAAGCAAATTAGACATGGAACATGACAACAGACCGTTTAATCTAATAGATGGCGCTACCGGGGAAACCCTCCAAGTAATTCGGGAAGTCGATGAGAAGAAAAAAATATCAGAGAATCCGGAGCTACCGCTGGAGGCTCGTCTGGAAGCCTATGAAGATATCTTTGATTCGGAAGTCGGAGATACATCACTTGTCAGGGCACGTAACATCGAACGCGAGGTCGGGCTGCGTCAGATCTATTTGAAATTCGAGGGCGGCAATCCCACCGGAACCCAAAAGGATCGCATCGCCTTTGCCCAAGCCATGGACGCGTTGCGACGCGGGTTTGATACGATGACAGTTGCCACCTGCGGAAACTACGGTGTCGCGGTGGCGCTTGCTGCCAGTTTTGCAGGTCTACACTGCCAAGTCTATATCCCGGAAGAATATCATACGAATCGTATTAAAGAAATGGCCAGTTTGGGGGCTGACATTGTTCGGGTGCCGGGTGATTACGAAGATGCCGTGTATGTTTCCGGTGAAGACGCTCGCAAAAATGAATTCTATGACGCAAATCCTGGAGGTAGCAATACCCTGACCCAACTCCAGGCCTACGGACAAATTGCGTACGAAATTTACGATGAACTGCGGGATGCCCCCTTGGCCGTCGCTGCACCGGTATCCAATGGAACCACTCTGGCTGGTATCTACCGGGGCTTTTTGAGCCTTTACCGCCGCGGTAAGACATCAAGAATGCCGCGGGTCGTCGCAGGGTCGTCTTTTCGTAAAAACCCGATTGTTCAGGCCTATTTGCACAATTCGGCGAGCTGTGAAGATTTGAATCCCGGCAAAATTCGCCAAACCAGCGTGAATGAGCCCTTGATCAACTGGCACTCCATCGATGGTAATCATGCCCTGGAGGCGATTCGCCAAACCAGTGGATGGGCTGCCGATGCATCAGACAAAGCCATGCGCAACTATGCACGGCTCATTCGTGAAAAAGAAGGATTGCAGGTGCTGCCGGCTTCCACTGCCGGTCTGATTGCCTTGATGGACAAACATGCGAGGGAAGCGTTGCCGGGCGATCGTTATGTTGTGGTATTAACGGGGAGAAAATCATGAAATCCAAGCAGCTGAATCAGTGAAAATTATGCCAAACGAAAATACCATTCATAGAGAAGATATCTTGAAAGATTCAGCAAGCGATCCGCTTGCCGTGCTCAATGTCTTTGAGCGACTGGAAATCGGTCCGGTGAAGCTCGAACCCAGGCGATTGACCGCTCCCTATCGCCTTTTTTACAACGGGAAAATGGAACAAACAGAGCTCATCTACAGCTACGAGGAAACCGTATTTGATCCTGTTGAACCCGAATCCCAAAATCTGGCCAATATGATTGCCGCCCAAGTGGCTTTGAATTACGGTCTGTTTTGCAACACGGTGGTTTTCCATGGCCTTTTTGATGACATCGACCGCCGATTTATTCGAGACATGGCGGAAAATACGGCCCGGGAAATTTACGTTAAAAAATTCCTGGAGCCCAACCCGTTTCTGGTGGGCTCCGCCGCCGGGCTATCACCTCAAAAGCAGCATAAATATCTTAGGGCCAAGCTGCAATTTCCACAGGCCCTGCGAAGTAAAGCCGGATCGCCATGGCAACCTTGGTCAGTCCAAGGAGACAAACACTGTATTCTCTCCAGCGGCGGCAAAGACAGTTTATTGAGCTACGGACTGCTCAATGAAATCGGCCGTGAGGTCCACCCGATTTTTGTCAATGAGTCCGGACGGCACTGGTTCACCGCCCTCAATGCCTATCGTCATTTCAAAGACAACATATCCAATACGGCCCGGGTATGGGTGAATTCTGATCGCTTGTTCTCCTGGATGCTGAAACGCATGCCGTTCATTCGCAAAGATTTTGCTGACGTGAGATCTGATGAGTATCCCATTCGGCTTTGGACAGTCGCCGTTTTTTTATTCGGTGCTTTGCCCTTGATGCGCAAAAGAGCTATTGGCCGATTACTCATCGGCGACGAGTTCGATACTACTGTTCGCAAAACCAGTTTCGGAATTCCCCATTTTGACGGCTTGTTCGATCAGAGCATTTATTTCGATCAAACCATCACGAATTTTTTTATGCGAAAGGGATGGGCGGTCAGTCAGTTTTCCATTTTACGGCCATTGTCTGAGCTTCTGATTGAAAAGATTCTGGCGCTGCGATATCCTCAGCTCCAACAATTTCAAACCTCATGTCACGCCACCCATAAAGAAGACGATCGCATCTATCCTTGCGGCAAATGCGAGAAATGTCGCCGAATTGTCAGCATGTTGTTGGCGCTGGATGTCGACCCTGCGAACTGCGGTTATCGAGCATCTCAAGTGGAAAACGCCCTGACCGGATTTATCCAAAAGGGCATCAGCCAGGAATCCAGCGGGGTTCGCCAGCTAGGATTCATGCTGCTGAAAAAGGGGCTGTTCGTTCCTTCTGAAGATCAGAAAAAAATGTTTAGCGAGCAGCCGAAAGTTCTGAATCTGCGGTACGATCCCAGGTTGTCACCAATGAATTCCATACCAACAGATTTACGGGTACCTCTGCTGCAGATTTTTATGCAATATGCCGACGGGGCCATGCGCCGTGTCGGCAAAAACTGGACGACATTTGATCCACTTAGCGATTCCAATCTGCATCAACCGTTTGCTTTAGAGCTCAATATAAATGGGCAAAACCGAACCCCGAAAAGGAAAGATCACTCTATGGGTCACCAACGGTATCTGTGGGGCGAACTCACCTGGCCGGATGCGCAGGAACGCTTCCAGCAGGTAGATATCGCCCTGCTGTCTGTGGGGGCTATCGAGCAGCATGGACCGCATCTACCCCTGGACACGGATGCTTATGATGCAGAATATCTGGCGCTTCGGGTTGCCGAGGCCTGCAGTGATCCAAAACCGCTGGTGCTGCCCAATATACCGTACGGTGTTTCCTACCACCATGATGAGTTTAAGGGAACTGTCAGTATTTCCAACGATACGCTTGCCAAACTCGTCTATGACATCGGCATGAGCATATCGCACAATGGCATCAAAAAACTGGTAATTATCAATGCCCACGGCGGAAACAGCCCGGCGCTGAATTATGCCGCCCAAATGATCAATCGCGACGCGCATATTTTCGTTTGCGTGGATACAGGGGAAACCAGCGATGTGGACATCTACTCCCTGGTGGAAACCCCCAACGACGTACATGCGGGTGAAATCGAAACCAGCACCAGTCTTGCAGTACGACCCTATCTCGTTAAAATGGATCAGGCCCGCAGGGAAGTTCCAGAGTTTTCCAGCCGGTATCTGGACTTTACCTCCAAGCGCGGCGTTTCATGGTACGCCTATACCCGCAAGATATCAAACAGCGGGGTGATGGGCGATCCCACCAAAGCAAGTGGCGAAAAAGGTAAAAAGTTTTGGGAAATCATGATTACCCACCTCGTTGCACTGGTTGAAGACCTGAAGTCGATGACTCTAGAAGAAATTCATCATCGGAATCTTTGAAACATGAGAATCACTATGAAAGATAAAAATTCGATTTGGTCCGTATTTTACAATCTGCTACTGATTTTTGCAGGTAGCGTTATCTGTGCTGTTGCGATCAAAGGAATCCTGGTTCCCAAGCAATTTTTAGCAGGCGGCGTTACGGGACTGGCGCTTCTAATACACTATGTTTTGCCGATGCTACCCGTGGGGGTAATATATTTTTTGTTGAATATTCCCCTTTTCGCCGTCGGATGGTTGTTTGTCGGGCGTCGCTTTTTTTTATACAGTATTGCAGGAGTCCTGATTTTTTCTGCAGCGATGCTGTTGCCGTTTCCCATAATTCAGATTCAGGACATGATTCTCGCGGCTTTGGCCGCAGGAATTATCACTGGTATCGGATCGGGAATTATTTTGAAGTCCCTGGGATCCGCCGGAGGCCTGGATATTCTTTCCGTGATATTGTTCAAGAAATATTCCCTGCGGCCCGGCACGTTTACTCTGGCGTTTAATGCTGTATTGATCGGTTCTGCAGCATTTCGTATTCCACTTGAAATGATTCTGTATACCCTGATTTACCTTTATGTAACGACTCATTTTTTTAATCTGGTACTCGTGGGACTTAGCCAGCGAAAATCGATCATGATAATTTCCTCGCGCTGGCGGGAGATATCTCGTGAAATTATAAATCATCTGCAGAGGGGTGTCACCGTCGTGCGCGGTGAGGGCGGTTATACCGGTCAGGAATTGCACATCCTGTACTCAGTGATAACCTTTGCGGAGCTTTCGCGATTCAAAGCGATGATTCGTAAAATTGATCCTGATGCATTTGTCGTCGTAGCGGAAACATTGGAAGTCATGGGAAAAGGCATCGGCAATCAACCGCACTGGTAATATATCTGTTGCCGCGGTTAAAGCTGGTAGAACAGCATCACCATGACCTGAATGCAATTGAGGAGCGAGTCGCCTTTTCGAAACAGCATTTTAAGGTAGGAGCATGATTTCAGGCGTCGTTGAATAGTTTATTGGCTGAC
This sequence comes from Desulfobacterales bacterium, assembly GCA_050124355.1. GTDB lineage: Bacteria > Desulfobacterota > Desulfobacteria > Desulfobacterales > JAFDCJ01 > JAFDCJ01. The sequence continues at coordinate 7,760 of JASFFJ010000269.1, forward strand.
TGGTTGAATAGGTAAATTACTTTCATCATTTTCGTTTGTTAGGATTTTTGAAACATCAAGTGCCCAATTATTTTGCAAATACGGGATAAATCCATATTTGCAACCACCTAACCAATCAACAAATCAACAAATTAACGGTATCTGGATTCAATATCTTAAAGTATTTACAACGAATGCATTTGGGAGATGATGATGGTAAGAAATCTAATTTTTATATGCTTAATTGTGTTCGTCCTTATTTTTGTTGTTCAAAATACCCAAGTAGTGGAGTTCCGGTTTCTGGTATGGACGATCTCGATGTCAAGGGCTTTGATGCTGTTTGGAACTTTGGCGATCGGATTTATTGCCGGCTGGCTATTGAAGTTGCCGAAACGTAAAAAAGGGCAACCAGATCAATAAAAAGCAGAAAATAGCTCTTGTTAGGAAAAGGGGTGAAAAATGAAAGAAAAAAATGAGTCAACTAAAATCGTTAAGGGCGGTTTCAGGGCCACGCTAGCGCTGCTAATTTCGATTATTGCATGGAAATGATAAAAAGGATTAGTGAGAATGAGCCATCAACAAAATGGGTTTCCAAACATTCCAGACCGCCTGGCGGGCTTGGGCGAGCTTGCTGAAAACTTATGGTGGAGCTGGAACCCGGCGGCCCGGATGCTGTTTAAAACCCTGGATCGACAAGCTTGGAAAGAAAGTGTGCACAATCCGGACAAGATGCTCAAAGAGCTTCCCAATGGTATCCTGGCGGCGGCAGCCGGCAACCCGGATTACTTGCGACAATACGATGTCGTGATGTCCCGGTTTAAACAATATATGGAAACAAAGACTTGTCCGCTCCTGCCGGATATACCGGATCCGAGAATTTCCAGGATTGCCTATTTTTCAGCCGAATACGGGCTTCATCGGTCGCTGCCATTTTATGCCGGCGGATTGGGCTTTCTGGCTGGAGATCACCTCAAAGAATGCAGTGACCTGAATGTTCCGCTGGTGGCGGTGGGATTTATGTATCCCGAGGGTTATCTTCTTCAACGCATTCGCGAAGACGGTTGGCAGGAAAATATTACCGAGGTACTTCAACGAGAAGCCGCCGCTATTAACAAAGTGATAGACGAGAATGGTACGCAGCTTATTGTAAAGGTGCCATTGATCGAACCACCGATTTATGTCGCGGTGTGGCGGGTGGATGTCGGGCGAGTGCCGCTGTATCTCATGGACACGGATATCGATTTGAACGAACCATGGCATCGTGAAATATCGGCCCGGCTTTACATTGGCGATCTCGAACAACGCCTGCGCCAGGAGATCGTCCTGGGGGTTGGCGGAGCCAAGGTTCTGGATAATTTAGGGATTAAACGTTTCTTGCTGCATTTGAATGAAGGCCATGCCGCATTTGCCCTGCTGGAGCAAATTCGGGATCGGATCAGCCAAGGGATGGATTTCGACACGGCCGTGGACTTGGTGCGAAACACCTCTGTCTTTACGACCCACACACCGGTGCCTGCCGGTCATGATGTTTTTCCGTTTTATATGATTGAGAAATATTTCAACTCGTACTGGCCTGCTTTGGGGCTTGATCAGGATGCCTTTCTGAAGCTTGGAATTCATCCGGAAAATCC
>JASFFJ010000270.1:0-9362 GCA_050124355.1 Desulfobacterales bacterium
GCATGAACGGGTCGACCCATAACGATCCTTTTGTTAGAAAAGGAGAACGACTGGGGACGGCGACGAATAACAGCGGAGGGGTCCAGGGCGGGATATCAAACGGAGAGCCGATTTTATTTCGGGTGGCCTTTAAACCGCCGGCGACCATCGGTAAAGCCCAGACAACGGTCGATTTCAAAGGCAAGCAGGTAACCCTGGAGGCCAAAGGCCGCCATGATCCCTGTGTTGTGCCCCGGGCTGTGCCGATTGTCGAGACCATGGCCGCTCTGGTTATTGCGGATCTGGCCCTGCAGCAAAGAAGCAGAGGATCTGTAGAATGACGAATGGCGAATGATGAATGACGAATTAAGGAATCCTATCGAACAAAATATTTTCGCCACCAAGGCACCAAGACTCGAAGTTAAATTATAATAAACCGTTGTTGTTTGTGTCTTAGTGCCTTGTTTTCCAAGACAAACCAGCAAGCGGATTTGATAAAATCTGTTGCATCTTGAATTTACGCATATTTTTGCTACAAATTTTGTAGGTTCTATAAATACCAGGGCCTCCCGAGAAGTTTTTCCAATTGGGGTCAGGAGGCCTGAAATTAGAGAGGTACTATGATTGGGATCATCGGATTCGGTCGATTTGGAAAATTAATGGCGCGCTATCTAGCCGAAGAATTTGATGTTGTGGTTTACCACCGAACCGATAAATCAGCAGAGATCAGCCGCGCCGGTGCCCTGGCGGCATCTCTTGAGACGGTTTGTCGGCAGGATATTGTCATACCCTCTGTTCCCATTTCCGTGCTTCAAGAGGTCTTGAGGACGATCGCACCGCTGCTCAGATCAGATGGTCTGGTGGTGGATGTATGTTCGGTCAAGGAATATCCTATTCGACTGATGACCGATATTTTGCCGCAGACGGTGTCGATCCTGGCGACACACCCCATGTTCGGGCCCGACAGTGCCTCTGATTCGCTGGAGGGAAGGAAAATTTGTTTGTGCAAGGTGCGAATTGCAGAGACCAGCTACCAGAATATCAAGGCCTATTTGGCATCAAAAGGGCTCTCTGTGATCGAAGCGACCGCCCGGGAGCACGACGAGCAGATTGCCTCCAGTCTTTCCCTGACCCATTTTATCGGTAGAACATTGTCCGAATATGGGGCCAAGCAACTCGATATTGATACGGAGGGCTATAAACGACTGCTGCATATTCTGGACGTCGTCGAGCGAGATACCTGGCAGCTGTTTCTGGACATGAATCGCTATAATCCATACGCCAAAGATAAACGGATGGCATTTATGGAGGTCATGAGGGACATTAATACCAGACTGGATCAGGCAAAGCAGCCTCCGGCGGATTTGGCTGAAAGCTGAATCCGCAAAGCTACAAGTAAAAATAAGGATTCAGCATCCCTTCCCTAAAAGGGTTGCTCTATTCGGATTGTTTTTTTAAAAGCCAATCGATTAATTTAGCTGGATCGGGTGACTGCGCGCTGGCGAGGGAAGGGTCGCTTACCGCTGTTGGGGCCTTTTTGGCACGTTTGGTCGTGTCAGCAGTTTTGCTTAATCTTTCGGCCCTCCCGTCTTCCGGCAGCCGGTCAAATTTGTCTGCTTTTTCGTCTTTTTGAAGGTTGAGGGACGGTAGCGCCTCCGTCCGTTTTTCGGGTGTCTGTACCATCACCGGCGCTGTCTCAGTGGATTCTATTTTTTGTCTGAGTGCGATTAGCTGTGCTCGAAGCGCTTGGATTAATTGTTTGCTGTTGGCAATTTCATCCCTGAGCTCCAATTGGTGGGATTGAGCGTCTTTTAGTTGTTCCTGGAGCGTTTCGATCCTGCCCTTATTGGTTAATAGCTCTACCCTCTGCGATTCCCTTGCTTTCTGCTCTTCCTTAACGCTTTTTTCGGCCTGGTAAAGCCGTTTTTCCAACTCATCAATTTCATGATCCTTAAGGGTTAAGGCTTTATCGAGCTGGGCATTGCGCGTTTGTGCGCTCTGCAGCACTTTAACATCGGCGGCAGTAGACTTGCCGTCCCTCCTGCCGTAAACGTAGCCGGCAATGATTAGCGTCAGCAATCCCAGGATGAACAGGGCGACATATGGGCGTTTTAACCTGCTGGGTTTGCGGGTTTCCGGTCGATAATTATTTTTTCCGAACTCCTTTAGGAATTCCGTTTCCGCTTTTATTAGAGCTTCATGTGTTTTGCCCATGGAAGGCTCCCTGAGAGTAATCCATCAGCTTGATTTGAGCCGGTATAAGCCGCCACCAAAACCCGCTTTAGACAAAGCCTGAGACGGTTGTGGTTTGGTTGCATGGCGTGGCTCTATTGGTTAGTGTTCATATGGAGGACTTAAGATCATCGAGATTCAGGGCTTTTCAGACGGCAGGGGCAGTCTAAGAATCTCACCTGCGATGATCAGGTCGGGATCTTGAATCTCGGGATTTTCATGCAGAACCGCACGAAGTGTTTCCTTGTTATACGCTCCGTAATGCTGAATGATGATCGCAGTGAGCGTATCTCCTGGTCGGATGGATAAAGCTAACTGCAATTCCTCCCGGGGCGATTCAAACAACGGCGACCCGTCAGATTTCTCCGTTGGTTCCTCCTTTGTGATGGTTGCGTCTTCTTTTTTTATTTGTTCGGTAGCGCCGACAGATTCCGGCAAGACATTGGGCTGCGAAACGGCTGCCGTTGAGATGGGGCTGACCTTATCCTCCGGAACATCCGGAGCCATAACCTTTTCCTCCGCAGGAGCAGGCGCGGATTCGACCTCCTCCGCCTGAGCGGGTCCGGTTGCGACCTCCAAGGTCGGCGCCGGTATAACCTCGGGCTTATCATCCGGAACACTCGGGGTTACCAGACTTTCTGCCGGAACACGACCGGTCTCCACTTTCTCCGCCGGAGCAGACGCATCCTTGGCCATTTCCGCCGGTGCCGGTTCAACCCCGCCTTTTTCCGTTGAAATACTCGCAGTTTTGACGGCCTCTGTCGGCGCAGGCGCATCCTTGGCCATTTCCGCCGGTACCGGTTCATCCCCGCCTTTTTCCGTTGAAATACTCGCAGTTTTGACGGCCTCTGTCGGCGCAGGCACATCCTTGGTCATTCCCGCTGGAACCGGTTCAGTCTTGACCTTTTCTGTCAGAACAGGAGCGGCTTTGATGGCTTGGTTCAATTTCGCTTGGATATCCTTGCCCGCAAGTTCCGTCGTCGGAATTCCCCCGGCGCCGCCCCCTTGACTCGTTTTTTGGGATGGGAATACCCGTTGTGACAGACGTGTGATATTCTCGCGCCAACCGAGATCCGGGTTTCCCATTATGAGTCCTAATCCGAAAATGATCACGGCCATCAAGGCCAGCCCGGCTGCCAGGGACCACCGACGTGGCAGCAACCCTGTGGTTTCCTGACGGTGCCTACCGATTTTATGAGTTGCATTCTGATTCGCAGGCGCCCCGGAAGGTACAATGGGTGTCCTGGTGAGATCTTTGATGGCTTCTTCCATTAAGGATGTCGTAATCCTTCTCTTTTTTACCCCGTATCCGGTCAACAGAGCGTTGTCACAGAGGATATTGATTTTGCGCGGTATGCCGTGCGAGAATTCCCAGATCAATTTCTGGGCTCGGCGATCGAAGAGGTTGGGGCCTTTATAGTCAGCGATGATAAGGCGGTGTTGGATGTAGTCGTTCGTTTCTTTTTCACTTAGAGGGATCAGATAACGATTAAGATTAATTCGTTGGGTTAGCTGTCTCAGTTCTTGTCGTTGCAGAATAACGTCCAGTTCCGGCTGACCCGCGATGACGATCTGTATTAGCTTGTGCTTGCGGGTTTCCAGATTGGAAAGGAGTCGCAGATTTTCAAGGGATTTCATGTCGAGGTTTTGAGCCTCGTCTATGATAAGCGCAACGTTTCCCCCTGCGGTCAGCTGCTCGATGGCGAAATTGTTCAACCGTTCGATGGCGTGAATTTTAGATAGGCTTTCATCTGACTTTTTCAGCCCCAGCTCAAAAAGGGTCGTGGCCAGGATTTTATCAAATGTCACGCTGGTGTTAAATATATATGCTGCTTTGGTATTTTCATCAAGCTGATCCAACGCTGCGTTAAGCAAGGTTGTTTTACCGGTGCCCACCTCGCCAATAATGGAAATAAACCCTCTCCTGTCCCGGATCCCATATTTGAGAGCGGCGAAAACCTCTTTATTATTGTGGTTTAAATACAGATACTTGGGGTCCGGCGTCATGTCGAATGGTTTTTCCGAAAATCCAAAATGTCCGCAGTACATAATTTAGCTACTCCCGGGTTAAGATTTAACGGTTCGATGGAAATGGGTTTTTCGACGCATCGGATAGAAATCAGCGCTCCTGAACTCCCGTATCCGGTCTAAGAAGAGGCTAAAATTGAGTGTTTCTCTTTTTTTTACAGGAATATAGCAACACTAAAATCTTTGGAGGAATATAGCAACACTGGAATTGGGTGTCAAGTTTAATCGCAACCTTGAACGTTTAACGGCTGAATTAAGAGCATGCGATATGGGGGGCGGGCGGTTTTCAAAATCAATGTTGACAATAAAGTCCGCTTTAGCTAATTGAGATGAAGGGTGAGGACCCACGGAGGGGTTCTTAAGTAAATATTGACACCAACACTCAACGTCATGGAGGTGAATTTAAAAGTAGGGCACAATAATTCGTAAATGAAAATTGTGTTTTACCCCTCGGCTTCTTATGCTGTTCTATTGGCTCAATCCAGACAGCATGATTTTCGGAATCAATAATGATTATTTCCGGTGGCGCTTGTCCAAGACACGCTCGACGGCATTAGTACAGCCTACTAATCAGTAGCAGCCATTAAAATCCTTAACAGACCGAGCGAACTCATCCCAATCCCCGGGGCCAACCATTATATTTCTAACCTTAATTATTTCTGAATGGAAATATCGACCAGCATGATACACTTTTGATTTAGAAGAGTATTGGAGCGTTTATGTACACAGATTATTTTGAACTTACAGAGCTGCCTTTCTCTATCTCACCGGATCCCCGTTACTTCTTTATGAGTCCCCGACATCGGGAGGCACTCGAACTCTTAAATATCGGAATCCGTGAATCCGGGGGATTCGTGATGTTGACAGGCGAAGTGGGAACAGGCAAAACGACCCTCCTGCGCTGTCTTCTGGTGCAACAACCCCAGGATGTCAACATTGCTCTGATACTCAATCCGCGCTTAAATGCCGTGGAATTAATGGCCTCGATTTGTGATGAACTCCGCATTGACTATCCTGCCGACACAGACAGTCTCAAAGTCTTACACGACGCATTAACAGAATATCTAATTATCACACATGCGCAGGATCAGCGTACGGTTCTGATCATTGACGAAGCGCAGAATTTGAGCGTTGAGGTTCTTGAACAAGTTCGCTTGCTCACGAACCTGGAGACGACCCAAACCAAATTACTTCAAATTATTCTCGTCGGTCAGCCGGAACTCAACCGAATTTTAAAATCCAAAAATTTGCGTCAGGTCACACAACGCATCACCTGCCGCTACCACCTAAAATCATTTTCAAAAAAGAATTTGACCAATGATTATATCCATCATCGGATCTCAGTTAGCGGCGGCGACGCGTCGAAACTGTTCACGCGGGCTGCAGTCCGTAAAATTCATCGATTGTCGGGCGGCGTTCCGCGTCTCATCAATCTCATTTGTCATCGGACCCTGAGCAGTGCCTGCAGTCAACAAAAAAAAATGGTAGATGCAAAGCTCGTTCATCAAACGACAAAGGAGGTTCGACCCGTTTTGGTGCGCCCGTGGTTTCGAAAAGCATTTTATTGGGCGCCGACGCTCGCCGCCGTATTTGTTGTCGGCATCGTGGCAGGCCATTATCTTAATCCTTTTGGACTATCTAAGCCCGGTGCGACTCCTATTGCTAAACAGCCTATGATGCCCATTGGGAAAAATACCTCAGATCAAATTCCGAGACAAAAATCGGATACGGGTACACTTGCTGATGGGGCTGACGGGTCAAACATCCCTGTGTCGGACGCTTTCGACGAATCTTCAGCCACCATTGATACTGATGTGCTCAAAGAGTCGACAATTAATCTTTCAGCTAAAGCCGATACCGATGGGGCCAAGCAATCAACAACCACTGTGGCGGACGCATCCAAACAATTTTCAGATTCAGACGATGCTGATGCGGCCAAAAAGACAACTGTGGCCGCCGTAGAAGCTTCCGCTGAATCTTTAGCCACAGCCGATATTGTTGCGGTTAAACCGTCAACAACCCCTGCGGGAGAGTTATCCGACAAACTATCAGCTGCAACCGATGTCGATGCTTTAGAAGGGCCGACTACCTTCACAGCGGAATCTTCCAACGAATCTCCAGACCTTGCTAATACTAGTTCGGTCGGCAGGTCCATCGATTCGGTGGTGAACGACGATGCATCGACTGCTTTGAACACCACTGCAACACCGACACCAAGTGAAACCGTCGAAGCTCTGCCCCTTTTTTCGGAACTGATCCATGACTCAAAGCTAACCCAGGACGAGGCTTTTACACAGTTACTATTGCAATGGAACATTCAATATAATCCCGAAGGGTCGGTCAAAGCATGCGATGCAGCACTTCAAAAGCGGTTACGCTGTCTGTTTACGAGAAGTAACTGGAATTTCATGCGCCGGCTGAACCGGCCGGTGATCCTGGAACTTATAGTGAACGACTACCAGAAGCGCTACGCGACGCTTGTTGGGCTGGATGAACATCGTTTGACATTTGCTCTTGGCTCCAAACACCTAACATTCCCGCTTGATCAAGTTTTACCATATTGGCGCGGGCGTTATATATTGCTTTGGAAACCGATCCATCAAACTATGTCTTGGCTGCAGCCGGGAAATATCTCATGGATGGTTCGGCGGTTGCGTCGGCAGCTTGCCGAATCCGGTATGCCGGTGTCAACGGTCACCGAAGGCGCAAGCTTATATGATGAAGCGCTACAGCGGCAAGTCACGGCATTTCAGACCAGTCGAGGCATAAATCCGGACGGTATCGTGGGGCCTTACACAATGATCCATCTCAATACCTTGACCAATACGTTTGAAGTTCCACTGCTTGAACGCGGAAGCGACAAAATCGCGCTAACGGCCGAACCGGGAAATCCATAAGACTTGCTCAGTAATAAAGATGAATTTCTTGTGTAAACGTTCTTCAAGGGAATTCCGCAAATATTCATTTTCCTAACCTTTTGAAAACTGAGTCGTCGACAGTAACTCAATGGCCCCTTAACAGATCATCGGCATGTATAAAACGTTTTACAAACTCAGGAAATCGCCGTTTTCTCCCAGCCCGGATCCTGATTTTTTTTATCTGAGCGCCAAGCACAAAAATGCATTCGCGGTGCTGGAGCGTAGTTTGGCTAATTGGGTAGGTCTGAGTGCGATCACTGGTGAGAAGGGGACCGGGAAAAGCACCCTCATCCGGTACCTTCTCAAACAGTCTTGGTCGGATATCTCCTTTGGACTTATTTCAGAATCCGGTAGCCACCATGGTGGCCTCTTGAAGCGAGCCCTCTCAGCTTTTGGGCTGAATTCTTCCGGAAAGACGACATCGGAGTCATATGATCTGTTAAGTGATTTTATGGTGATCGACTGCTTTTGGAAAAAGCGGCAGCCGGTTCTTATCATCGATGATACTTCGGGCATGGGAAACAGGGCATTGGAAGAATTATTCTTGCTTTCTACCATTGAGCTGGAGGAGAATCGAAATCTTCGAATCATTTTGGCAATGCCACCGAGTTTGTGGGAGACCCTTAAGCGGCCGATGTGGAAGCGCCTTGTACGGCGGGTCGGCAATAGCTATCAATTGGAGAATCTCAACTACATAGAGACAGTCGCTTATGTTCAGCACCGCCTCAGGGTCGCTGGGGCGCAAAATGAGAACCTATTCGACAACCCGGCCTACAAGGCGATATTTCGCTACAGCGGTGGAAATCCTCGTTTAATAAATATATTATGCAGTGCGGCACTGGTTCAAGGAGCTATTCAAGAAGTACCTCAAATCGATTCAGCATTGATTAAAAACCTGATTATGCAGAAATTACGGATGCCCGCGGCGAGCAACAATCCGCAGAGCAAAGCGCAAGGGCGATCGGAAACCGGGACAAATCATGTTGATCATAGTGTCGGAAATCAGTCGGATACCGATAACCTTCGCCCGACCATTGGTCTACTGGCCAGACGTGATAAGACCGGACAGACGGTATCTGAATTTATTATTGCAGACATTGATCATACGTACCGTAAATACGCCCGTCTGGATGCCGAGGTTTCTAAAGCACCGGACGACAAGCCCGAACTTACGGGTGAGGTGCCTCTGCGGGGGGATAGACGGTTCCTCTGGATGGCATCCGTTGCCGCGGTTATTATAATCATCGCAGCTGTAGCGTTGCTTTTGGGTTGAGATCGATCTTCATTCTAATCGTGAACGTCGATATACCGCTCATTTTCGGTCTACCACTCACATGCCTCGTTTATCTTTTATGCGCCGGTTGGATCTAAATGCCAGACATATTGTAACTGGTTAACTATCTAAAAAAATTGATGATTAAATACTACTTTTGTTTTCTTGACAAATCTAAAATGATTGAATATGGTCGACCGCATATTGACTGATTATAAATTCCTATAACCAAAAGAAGGAGACCGTGCCATGAAAAAATTCGTATGGATTGTCATGATTGTTTTTTTCTCTTTTTCATTTGCATTGACTGCAAGTGCTGCAGAACCGTTTAAAATCGCCGCCATTTTTCAGACAGCCATCGAAGAGCCGTGGGACGGGGTGATTCATCAGGCCTGCCTCAAGGTCAAAAAAGAAATGGGCAATATCGAGTATGAATTTACCGAGAAAATTGCGGCAGCCGATTTTGAAAAGGTCCTGAGAGAGTACGCCGAAAGAGGATTTGACCTGATCGTGGGAGACGCCTTTCTGGCAGGTGAAGAGCCGGCCCGCAGAGTTGCCAAGGATTATCCCGAGATCGCCTTTGCCTTCGGCTCGGAGTTCGGTCCGGTCGCACCCAATTTCTCTGTTTTCGACAACTGGATTCATGAACCCGCCTATCTATGCGGTGTGATTGCGGGTCGCCTTACCAAGAGCAATACCCTGGGTGTGGTGGCCGCCATCCCCATCGGAGAAGTAAACCGGCTGGTGAATGCCTTCAAAGCCGGGGCCCTCAAAGTCAACCCCAAGGTCAAAGTCAAGATATCCTATATCGGTGGCTGGTTCGATCCACCTAAAGCCAAAGAGGCGGCAATTGCTCAGATTGAGGCCGGTGCCGATCTGATTTATGCCGAGCGATTCGGGGTTTTTGAAGCCGCTAAAGAAAAAGGTGTCCT
>JASFFJ010000271.1:0-9348 GCA_050124355.1 Desulfobacterales bacterium
GTTTCGTAAGCACTTGATTTTATTGGTCGGGGCGAGAGGATTTGAACCTCCGACTCCCTGCTCCCAAAGCAGGTGCGCTACCAGGCTGCGCCACGCCCCGATTTCGGACAGATTTATTAGCATGCTTTCAGTATTGGTGCAAGCTTATTGGTTATTCGTTTGATCTGTATTAGACAGAAAATCTTCGATTCCTTTGCTGATTTCAGCGGCGACATTCATCAGAAAGCGGTTGTTGCGCAGATTTTTTTCCTCAGCAGGATTTGTCAGATAACCCACCTCAATCAGGATGGCCGGCATACGAGCTCCCTGCAGCACCGCCAACGGGGCTCCCTGGACCCGCGAATTCCCGATAGAATTCATTGTGCTGAGGCGTGAACGAATCATACCAGCCAGAATCCTGCTGTTTTCCCTGTATTTGTCCTGGAGACGGTCCCATGGGATCGGCATGCCATTACTCTCACCTCGCAAGGTTGGGTTCTCCCCCCGCGTTGAGGATAATTTTGAAGCGCTCTGATAATAGTATACAATGGGACCGGCAGTTCCATAAACGAAACTGCCTCCGGTATGCAAACTGACAAACAGATCGGCTTTGAGGTGATTTGCCAGCGCCGTGCGGTTATCCAAATCCACGTGATAATCATCCGTACGCGTCAGCGTCACCTTGTAATCCCGCTGAAGTTGTGCGGCAATCAACTGTGCCAGTTCTATTGCCACCGCTTTTTCTAATGCGCCGTCCGCACCCCGGGCGCCGATGTCACGTCCTCCATGCCCTGGATCCAGTACAATCATTCGTTTATAAGCGTCGAATAACGGCTGCTTTGCGTCGGCCGGGATGGCTCCGGAACTAAGGGACCAAATGATCAAGATTCCAAGGATCGGCACCCTGCAGCGTTGAAAATTTCGTAAACAAATATTCAAGCACTCACCCCATTTCCTTGACAGCTATTCGCATTGACATTATCAATATTGTTTCTTATACTGGTATCTAACGAAATTGGGTATAAAGTCAAGTGAGTATGCGAGAGTGGCGGAATTGGTAGACGCACTGGACTTAGGATCCAGCTCTGGCGACAGAGTGGGAGTTCAAGTCTCCCCTCTCGCACCATTTTAAAGTCGGAAGGGATAATGATTTAACGTCGGAAAGGATGATAATGCAAGTCTCAGTCGAAGATATCAACAGTGTTAAAAAGACACTCCATATTGAAATACCTGAGGAAAAGGTTGTCCAAGAACTGGACAAAGCCTACAATAAACTGAGAAAAAAAGCGAAGGTCAAAGGTTTTCGGCCTGGTAAAGTTCCCCGGTCGGTGGTGGTGAGGTTATTTAAAAAGGATGTTCATGCGGATGTGACTTCCAGTTTGATCCAAAGTTCCTTCGTGGATGCACTCAAACAAACCGATCTCAAAATTGTGGGTACCCCGAATGTAGACCCCCCTGAACTGCAGGCAACAGGTCCCTACCGATATGACGCCACGGTGGAGATTTCCCCTGAGCTTGAAGATATTGAATATCGTGACTTACCCCTGAAACGGACCAACTACAAGGTTTCGGATGAGGAAATCGAGGCCCAGCTCAAGATGCTGCAAAAAAATATGGTCCAGCACCAGAAAATACAAGAAGACCGTCCGGCCCAAAAAGACGATTTTGTCCTCATCGATTTCGAAGGGTTTAAAGATGGTCAGCCGTTCGCCGAAACTTCTAAAACAGAGAACTATAATCTGAAAATCGGGGAAGGTCCCATCATTAAGGATTTCGATGATCAGCTCATCGGCATGCGGCCCGGCGGCAAACGGGATATTGAGGTAAAATTTCCGCCAGACTATTTTAACAAAAAATTGGCGGATCTTGACATTTCGTTTCAGGTCTTCCTGCATGAAATCAGAAAAGAGGTGCTTCCTGAAATCGACGATGTGCTTGCCAAGAAAGCCGGCCGTTACGAGAGCCTTGACGAACTTAAGAAGGCCATTTCGGATAACCTGGAGCAGGGCTATGCCAAGCGGATGGAACAAGAATTGCATGAACAAATTTACACCGCGTTGATTTCAAAATCCGATTTTGAAGTACCGGATACGATGGTTGATATGGAGCTCAAAGGGATCATCGAAGAGGCCGAACGTTCCTTTTCTGCTCAGAATCTATCCATGGAAGACATCGGCATTACCAGGGAATCAATTGCTGAAAAATATCGTGACACAGCGGTCCAACAAGTCAAACGTCATTTGTTGCTCGGAAAATTGATCGATCAAGAGAGTCTGACCATCTCCGATGATGAACTGGAAGAAGGGCTGAAGGAGATGGCGGATAGCTTTAATCAACCGATTGAGCAAATAAAGAATTACTACGATCAAAACAAGGATAAAATCAAATATTTCAAACATACCTTACTTGAAAAAAAGGCGATCAAGCTTATCATTGATAATGGCAAGATTGAGGAGGTGGAACCGCCAAAAGAGGAAGTCTCTGCAGAATAAAGCGAGCCGGCGCCGCTCGATGGCTAAAAATTGTCAATCATCGATATCCAACTTTCACATTTTGCTTCCGGTTTGTTAATCAACTTTGCATAATATAAAGGAGAAAATCTGTGCCACTTATTCCCATGGTCATTGAGCAAAGCAGCCGAGGCGAACGCGCCTATGACATCTATTCAAGACTGCTCAAAGACAGAATTATCTTTCTCGGAACCGCAATGAATGACGAGGTTGCCAATCTTTTGATTGCACAGCTTCTTTTTCTCGAATCTGAAGACCCTGACAAGGATATTAATTTCTACATTAACTCCCCCGGTGGTCTGGTTACCGCAGGACTTGCGGTGTATGACACCATGCAGTATATCAAACCCGACATTACCACGGTATGCATCGGGCAAGCCGCCAGCATGGGTGCCGTTTTACTGACAGCCGGAACCAGCGGCAAACGATATTCGCTGCCTAACTCTCGGATCCTCATCCATCAACCCATGGGAGGTTTCCAGGGCCAGGCCTCTGATATCGAAATCCAGGCCAGAGAAATTCTGCGTATGAAAGAAACCTTGAACCAAATACTTGTCAGACATACCGGCAAGAAATTAGAGCAGATACAGGGAGATACGGATCGCGATTTTTTTATGACCGGCGAGGATGCCAAAGTGTATGGCATCATCGATCACGTCATCACGGATCGGGACGACCTTGATAAACTTGAAGCGGCGGAGGCTTAGGATGCCAAAGAAAAAAGACGAAAACGATAATCTTTTTTGCTCATTTTGCGGTAAAAATCAATCAGAAGTCAGAAAGCTGATTGCCGGTCCGGCAGTGTACATATGTGATGAATGTATCCAGCTATGCAGTGAAATCATAGACGAGGAGAGCGAAAAGGATGGCAAAGATTCGGAGCAGGTCATGGTTCCGAAGGAAATTAAAGGGAAATTGGATGGTTACGTCATTGAACAAGAAGCGGCCAAAAAAGTACTCTCCGTTGCGGTCTACAATCATTACAAGCGTCTCGATGCATCAATTAGTTCCACTGAAATCGAAATTCAAAAAAGCAACATTCTCCTAATCGGTCCCACCGGCTGCGGTAAAACCCTGCTGGCCCAGACGCTGGCACGTTTTTTAAATGTCCCGTTTACCATCGCGGACGCCACCAGTTTGACCGAGGCCGGATACGTCGGAGAGGACGTTGAGAACATCATTCTTTCTTTGCTTCAAAATGCCGATTATGATGTGGAAAAGGCCAAACGCGGCATCGTCTACATTGATGAAATTGACAAGATTGCCAGTAAAACGGATAATCCCTCAATCACCCGTGATGTATCGGGAGAAGGAGTTCAACAGGCACTGTTGAAAATAATTGAAGGCACTACAGCCAGTGTTCCGCCTAAAGGTGGCCGTAAGCATCCCCAGCAGGATTTTGTTAAAGTGGATACCTCCAATATCCTTTTTATCTGTGGCGGGACCTTTAACGGGCTGGAAAAAATCATCCTGCGGCGGAGCGGCTCTAAAATGATGGGGTTTGGTGCCAAAATTGTCAAAGAAAAAGAGAGGAGTATCGGTGAGACATTGAAAATGGTTCAGCCTGAAGATTTGATCAAATTCGGTTTAATTCCGGAGTTTTTAGGACGTCTGCCGGTGATTGCCACGCTGGGTGAGTTGAACGAGGATGCTCTGATTCGGATACTGAAAGAGCCGAAAAATGCACTGCTCAAGCAGTTTAAAATGCTGTTTGAAATGGAAGGGGTTAACCTGCGTTTGACCGACAGTGCACTTTCCGCTATTGCAAAAGAGGCCACCAAGCGCAAATCAGGTGCCCGTGGACTGCGTGCGATCATGGAAGGCTGCATGCTCGATATCATGTATGAAATACCATCTGCTGAAAATGTAAAGGAATGCGTCATTGGGGAAGAGGTTGTGCTCAACAACGAAGCACCTATTTTGCTATACGAGCAGACCAAAAAGCAAGCCTGATTCAGGCGCTATTATTCAATTGCCTAAATATGGTATCTTCTTGTCAAAACCGTAATTGATAACCAAGCACACTACCAAACTGTTAACCGAAAAATAGAGATCTCATTGCCATGGTGAATATTCCGAAGTTTTTTAAAGACGAAGAGTCTGGTGATTCTAAATTGCTATTACCGCTGTTGCCCCTGAGGGATATCGTTGTATTTCCCCACATGGTAGCTCCCCTTTTTGTGGGTCGCGAGAAGTCCGTCAATGCCCTATCCGATGCCATGAACAAAGACAAGAATGTATTTCTTGCCACTCAGATTAAAGCCGGCATCGATAACCCCGGCGAAGAAGATATCAGCCATGTGGGAACCATCGGTAAGGTGTTGCAACTCCTGAGATTGCCTGATGGTACAGTAAAAGCATTGGTGGAAGGCAAAACCCGCGCAAGGATATCCGGCTTTATCGACAACAAGGATTTTTTTCAGGTGGAACTGAAAAAAATTCATACACCCGAACTGCCGCATGCGGAAGGAGAAGCATTGAGCCGCTCCATCCAGGACGGTTTCGAGGAGTATGCCAAGTTGAACAAGAGCATATCCAAGGAGTTGATATCGAACGTGTCTTCCATCGCAGATCCGTCGCAGGTGGCAGACACCGTGGCCGCGCATTTTTCATTTAAAATCGAAGACAAACAACGGTTGCTGGAAACAGTTGATTTGTCCGATAGAATGGCACTGCTTTTGAGTCTGATAAAAATGGAGATCGAAGTTTTCAGGATGGATCAGCGCATAAAGAGTCGTGTTAAAGAACAGATGGAAAAGACTCAAAAAAATTATTATTTGAATGAGCAGATGCGCGCCATTAAAAAAGAGATGGGTGCCGAAGATGACGCAACGGATGAAATCAAAGAACTTGAAGAAAAGATAAAAAATAAAAAAATGTCCAAGGAGGCCACTGAAAAAGTCGAGCAGGAGCTGAAAAAATTAAAGATGATGACGCCCATGTCGGCTGAGGCCACCGTGGTCCGCAACTACATCGACTGGATTATTAGTCTGCCCTGGTATGAAAAAACCGAAGTGGGCGATGATCTCGATGAATCCGAGCGGATATTAGATGAGGATCATTACGGACTTGAAAAGCCAAAAGAACGCATACTGGAATATTTGGCGGTCCAGGCCCTGGTTAAAAAAATCCGTGGACCGATTCTGTGTTTTGTCGGCCCTCCGGGCGTCGGAAAGACCTCATTGGCCAAATCCATTGCGAGAGCCACCGGCCGGGAATATGTTCGTCTTTCTCTCGGCGGTGTTCGGGATGAAGCAGAAATCAGGGGCCATCGCAGGACTTATATCGGCGCGATGCCGGGTAAAATTATCCAATCCCTGAAAAAGGCGGGATTCAATAATCCCGTTTTCTGTCTGGATGAAGTCGATAAAATGAGTATGGATTTCAGGGGCGACCCATCTTCAGCCCTCCTTGAAGTCCTGGATCCGGAACAAAACTTCAGCTTTAACGACCATTATCTGGATATGGATTATGATCTGTCCGATATTTTTTTCATCACGACCGCCAACACCTTGCCGGATATACCACTGCCACTGCAGGACCGAATGGAGATTATCCGGCTGCCGGGCTACACCGAATATGAAAAATATCATATCGCTGAGGGATTTCTGGTTCCGAAACAGATTAAAAACAACGGCCTCGAAGATAAAAATGTAACTTTTTCGAAAAATGCGATTATGACCCTTATCCGGCGCTATACCCGAGAATCCGGCGTGAGAAATCTTGAGCGGGAGATTTCATCGGTGTGTCGCAAGCTGGCGCGTGAAGTTTTAAAAGAAACCGAGAAGATCGAATTCAAGGTAACCGAAAAATCTGTTTCAAAATTCCTGGGACCCTATCGGTTCCGTCAGGAACAGGTCGAAGAAAAAGATCAGGTCGGGATGGTGACAGGACTGGCATGGACCCAGGTAGGCGGTGAGTTACTCTTCATTGAAACTTTGATCATGCCCGGCAAGGGGAAACTGACTGTAACGGGTAAACTTGGCGAAGTCATGCAGGAATCCGCTCAGGCGGCACTGAGCTATGTTCGATCGCGGGCTGCCAATTTAATGATTGACGATAAGTTTTATAAAAAATTTGACATCCATATCCATATTCCTGAAGGTGCCATTCCCAAAGACGGTCCTTCAGCCGGCATTTCCATGTGCACATCGTTGGTGTCGGCACTGACGAAACGAGCGGTCTACCGCGATATCGCCATGACCGGTGAGATTACATTACGGGGACGGGTACTTCCGATCGGCGGCTTGAAAGAAAAAATTATTGCGGCGCACCGAGGCGGTATCAAAAAAATCCTTATCCCCAAAGAAAATGAAAAAGATTTGCGAGATGTTCCCAATAGCATATCCAAACAGCTTGAAATCATTTCAGTGGAGCACATGGATGAGGTGCTTGGCTATGCCTTGATCCAGGAGGAGGGGGATGTTCTTTTTAAAAACTTGGATATTCCCTTTGAAATAGCAGCTAAAAATACGGAAGAACCCAGGCCATTGGTATAGGCCTTTCGTAACCGTTCACAGGTTCAGGGTTCAACGTACAGGGGTTAAGGAAAAAGAAGGGATTAAAGATCCGTAGTCCTTGTTAAAAATGCTTATTTTCCCAAATAATTTGCAATGAGAATAATTCTGTGTCCCCAAAGTATTTAAGCAACAACCGTAACAACCTGAAATAATAATTATAATTTACATAGTTAACCATTCAACCCGTAAACTATTCAACGAGATCTGAATTTGGCCTTGACAAGATAGGCTGAAATTGTTAGCTATTCTGGTCTCGTGGGCAAAACCATAGAATGGATAGGGGCGGGTAGCTCAGTTGGGAGAGCATCGGCCTTACAAGCCGAGGGTCACAGGTTCAAGCCCTGTTCCGCCTACCACAGCTTTGTGGAAACGCATTTGTTCCCATTATTTGCTCTTTTTAAATGTAGAGCGGTAAATAAAAATATTTGGGGGCGCAGTTCAGTTTGGTTAGAACGTCCCGCTTCTCAAACGGGAAGGTCGCGAAATAAGAATCACCTAATATACACCCTGGTATAGAACGGGGGCGGTTAAAAAAAATTTGGGGGCGTAGTTCAGTTTGGTTAGAACGCCGGCCTGTCACGCCGGAGGTCGCGAGTTCGAGTCTCGTCGCTCCCGCCATTCATTTAGGCTTGTCATTATGGGGAAAGTGACAGGCCTTTTCTATTTTATGGTCTATTATCTTTGTGATAATGACCGCTTCAGGTTGACACATCGGCTGTTGAAATCAATATCACTCCATCGAAACCCTAAAGCCTCACCGGTTCCGATACCTTGTAACTCACCCGAACTTTTGTTGTTTTCGACGTAATGCAAGAATTCTTTATTTATATTATAATTTATTAATTTAATATTTTATATATTTAATTATATTATCCGAATTATCTTTATTGAAATTAATTCTATAAAGTTGTAATATCAATTATGGCGAATAAAAAGGTATTTTCAACAAGTATTGACGCTGATCGTATCAAGGACTTGAAGCACCTTGCTGTTGATACAGATAAGACTTTAGGTGATCTTTTAGAAGAAGCCATAAAGGATATAGTTAAAAAGTACCGTGATAGAACAAAAAATTAATGCCGAATGCCATTCTCTCAATACATGCAACCCTCTATCCATTTTTACCGAGCCCTGTGTAAAAGCCGATCTAATTTTAAAGCTAATTGGTCGCTGATTTGCAACTTAAAAAAGAAAATCTATTGTTGAAATGGCAGGATATTTGATTATATTTAAGCCACTATGAAAAAATCGATTATCACCGGAACCGGCAGCCATATACCATCCGTGAAGGTCCCTAACCGGCAATTTTTAGAAAACGATTTCTATGGTGCTGACGGGATTAAGATTGCGAAGCCAACTGCGGATATCGTCGACAAACTTCAGGAGATTACCTGTATCCGTGAAAGAAGGTACGTCACAGACAACCTAACCGTTTCCGATATATCTTTTATGGCTGCAGAACCTGCCCTTGATGGCACCGACAGAGAAAGCCTCGACTATATTATCGTTGCCCAAAATTTCGGCGATCTCAGGTCGGACAACCCCATTTCCGAGATGGTTCCAAACATAGCAGCCAGAGTGAAACACAAACTGAGAATTAAAAATCCCTATACCGTTGCTTATGATATTCCCTTCGGTTGTCCCGGATGGCTTCACGGGATGACGCTCGCCGATTACTATATAAGGTCCGGTGATGCACAGAAAGTGCTGGTTATCGGGGCGGAGACGTTGTCCAGAGTCATAGATCCGCATGATGTTGACGGCATGATCTATTCTGATGGGGCCGGCGCCGCCCTGGTGGAAGCAACAGATGAAGATTGTGGTATTTTGTCGCATGTCACCAGATCGGATACCTATGATAAGGCTTTTTTGCTAGGGGTTGGCAAATCTTATAATCCCAGCCACGAGGGCGATGAATTGTATATCAAAATGCAGGGACACGAGATATACAAATATGCCGTCAGAACGGTTCCCGAAGTGGTAAAGCAGAGCCTTGAAAAAGCGGGATTGAGCTTGACCGATGTGAAAAAAGTTCTGGTACATCAGGCCAATCAAAAGATGGATGAAGCGATTTTAGCAAGATTGTTCAAGTTGTACCGAATAGAAAATATTCCTGCGCATATCATGCCGATGACCATTTCATGGCTCGGCAACAGTTCGGTGGCAACCTTGCCGACGATGCTCGATCTTCTGCAGCGGGGAAATCTCGATAACCATGAGTTGAATTCCGACGACGTCGTTGTATTTGCTTCAGTTGGCGCCGGTATGAACGTTAATTCCATGGTGTATCGGGTGCCGTAATATAGGTTGAGCGGTTCTGGGTTCAACGTTCCGGGTTG